>JBCDCF010000531.1:0-3307 GCA_039182345.1 Pseudomonadota bacterium | reverse complement strand
GGCCATCGGCGGCACGCCCCCCGAAGGCTTCCATTACGAGCTGTTTTTGGACGAGAACGGGGAGAAGATCTCAAAGTCCCGCGGCAATGGCCTCAGCGTTGAGGAGTGGCTTGCCTACGCCGCGCCCGAAAGCCTCTCCCTTTACATGTACCAAAAGCCTCGCGCGGCAAAGCGGCTGTTCTTCGACGTCATCCCCAAGACGGTGGATGAGTACTACCAGTTTGCTGCCAAATATAACGATGAGGATGTGGCAAAGCGGGTGGAAAGCCCCGTCTGGCACATTTCTGGCGGCGCGCCGTCGGTGGATGTGACGCCTGTCGGCTTTTCCATGCTCCTCAACCTCGTCTCCGCTTCCAACGCTGAGGACAGGGACGTGTTGTGGGGCTTCATCTCCCGCTACCAGCCTGGCGCTACGCCTGAGAGCGAGCCTGAGTTGGACAAGCTGGTGGGCTACGCCATCCGCTACTATCATGATCGCGTTCGCCCCAACAAAGCCTACCGCGCCCCCACCGAGGAGGAGCGTGCGGCCCTGATCGAGCTGGCCGACAGGCTGGAGGGTATGGCAGGCTCTGACGGCGAGACCATCCAGAACGAGGTCTACGCCGTCGGCAAAGCGCACTTTGAGGTGTTGAGGGAGTGGTTCGGCACCCTCTACCAGGTGCTTCTCGGCCAACAGCAGGGCCCGCGCTTCGGCTCCTTCGTCGCCCTTTACGGCGTTGAGGAAACCCGCGCCATGATCAAGGAGGCGCTGGCCCGTTAGCGCTTGCCGCTCATTGTGAATCACACTCAGCGGGTCGCGCTCTAAACAGCCTCACCCCGGATGAGGGCGTGGATGAAGCCAAGCTTCTGCGCCACCGCCGGGGAGAGGACGAAGGGGTAAAGATCCGGCTGGCCCATGGAGCGGTTGACCGCATTGACCGCCACCGTCACGGGCACCCAGGCAGCAATCAGGTCTTCGGCGCTGCCCGCCTCGTAAGGATCGTTGGCGGCAAGCCCGCCTGCCATGACAATGCCGAACGCGTGGGCGGTCTCCAGCCCGTCCACCATGTGGACGTAGTGGGAGAAGGTCTCCGCAAAGTCCTCCCACGGGTGGGCCGTGGCGTAAGCGGAAATGGCATGGTCCGCCCAGTCGGCAGGCGGGCCGTTTTGATAATGCCTCTCTAGGGCCGCGCCATAATCCTCCCTGTCATCGCCAAAAAGCTCGCGGCACTTTTGGAGCGCGGGCCCGTTCGCCACCAGGCGATCCCAGTAGTAGTGGCCGATTTCGTGGCGGAAGTGGCCGACGAGGGTGCGGTAGGGCTCGCCCATCTCCGACCGGCGCCGCTCGCGCTCAGCATCGTCCCCTTCGGCAATGTTGATGGTGATGAGGCCGCTCGCGTGGCCTGTGAGATGCTGCTTGGCCATCCCGTCAGGACCCACCTCATCGGCCAAAAAGTCGAACGCAAGGCCGGCGGTCTCGTCCTGTGCCTTGGTGGGCGCAGGCAAATGCCAGCGGATCAGCGAGTAGAACAGCCGCCGCTTTGCCGCCTCGATGGC
Organism: Pseudomonadota bacterium; assembly: GCA_039182345.1. Taxonomy (GTDB): domain Bacteria; phylum Pseudomonadota; class Alphaproteobacteria; order Rhizobiales; family Amorphaceae; genus Acuticoccus. The sequence goes on along the minus strand of JBCDCF010000531.1, from coordinate 1,771 downwards.
GCGCCACAGGGCAAGGCTTGCAGGATCGTCCAGATTGGGGATGACGCGGTTGTGCTGGCACGCGCGGCAAAGCCCGCCCGCGCCGTCCACCAGCCAGTTGCAGGCGGCAAAGTCGCGGTTTTCGCACGCATTGTAGGTGGCACCATTGTCATCGGGCCTGTCATCGCGCCAAGGCTCTCCAGGCGCAGCGGCAAGCATGGCATTGATCTGCGGCGCATAGCCAAGGGCGCTGTCGCACGCAACGCAGGCGACATTGTCGAAGTGGACCTCATGGTCACAGGTCTGGCAGTAGAACCGCTGCATAGGAGCCGAGTGCGCGCTTTCTGGTGGGTGACGCACAACAAACGTGCAACCTGCCTCACCCGTTCGCCAGATCCTCAACGCAGCAAAGCATGGCTGCCCTGCACCAGCCTTCTCGGGCGTTGGACCTTAGGCCGGCCCGAGGTGCGCGACCGAGGCGATCTCCACCAAAAACTCCTCACGCACCAGCTCTGAGATGATGCAGTAGCGCGCCGGCGGTGCCTCGCCGAAAAAGTCCCCGTAGACGGCGTTCATGGCCGCATAGTCGTCCCGGTTCTTCAAGAAGATCATGTTGTAGGCAATGTCGGCCTTGGTGCCGCCTGCAGCCTTCACCACGGCAATGATCTGCTCGATCACGTAGCGGGTCTGCGCACCCACATCGCCCACGTAAAGGCTTTCGCCGTCAGCGCCGATGGGGAGGGTGCCGGAGACATAAAGGGTCTCGCCCGTTTTGGCACCGTGGACGTAAGGGGCAATGGGCTTGGACGCGCCTTTTGGCAGAATGGGGACAAACACCTCACCCCTCCTGTGCGTAGACGAAGGTCTCTTCAGCGCCCTTGGCTTCGGCGATGATGTGGGTCTCGCCAGCATCCCAGCTTGCCACCACACGATCGCCGATGGCCACAGGCGTCTTGAAGAAGCGATGGTCGGGAACGTTGACCACAAAAGGTTCGCCCTCGCGCCCCATGGTCACCTTCACGAACGAGCCTTGATACTCAATCTCATCCACCGCGCCGGCGAGGGTGTTGGCCGCGTCATCGCCCCCTTCGGCCATGGGGGTGAGGTCGATCCTGTCGCGGCGAATGGCAAAGGCGAGGAGCCCGTTGGCGGCCGCAGCAGGGGCTGCCCCTCCCGTCTTCGCCACGAAAGCCCCGTCGCGCCCTTCGATCTTGATTTCGCCGTCTTGGGAGCCGGTCACGCGCCCTGCCACAACGTTCTGGCCGCCCATGAAGCGGGCCACATAAGGGGTTGCCGGGCGGTTGAAGATGCCTTCTGGCGTGTCGGCCTGGACGATCTCGCCATGGTCCATGACCACCACAAGGTCGGCCAGCGCGATGGCCTCAGGCTGTGTGTGGGTGACGTGGACGAAGGTGATTCCCAGCTGGTTTTGCAGGCTCTTCAACTCAGAGCGCATTTTTAGCCGCAAGAACTCGTCCAGCGCCGACAGCGGCTCGTCCAGCAACAACACCCGCGGATTGGTGATCAGCGCCCGCGCCAGGGCCACACGCTGCTGCTGCCCGCCCGACAACGCGGCAGGCATTCTGTCGGCCAGATGGTCGAGCTGCACGCGCTTCAGCATCTCATCGGCGTGGCCGCGCCGCTCGTTCTTCGAAACGCCGCGCATCTTCAAATAAAACGCCACGTTGTCGCGCACGGTAAGGTGCGGGAACAGCGCATAGTTCTGGAACATCATCGCCGTGCCGCGCTGGACGGGCGGCAGCCCCACCACCGACTGGCCGCCGATGGTGAT
>JBCDCF010000530.1:0-3324 GCA_039182345.1 Pseudomonadota bacterium | reverse complement strand
ATGTGATGGGGACAGGGCGCAACAAAGTGCACTTCGGCGCCGTGGCGCTCGATGCAGCGACGCGCCATGGGGCGGAAGAGGCCGACATTGCCGTGCGCCTGGCGCCGCTCTTGCGCCAGCGGGCGCTCAAGGGTCTGGTAGACGCGGCTCACCCCTTTGGCGATCACCCGCTGGCGCAAGAGCGGCGCCAGGCGCACGGCAATGTCGGCCTCTTCGGCCCCATGGCGGGTGGCTGCATCGAGCGCCACGGCGCCGAAGTGCACTTTGTTGCGCCCTGTCCCCATCACATCGCGATCGTCCAGCGGTGCATGGTTCAAAAAGCGCTTCGAGAGGCCTTGGAAATCGTGAAGGCTCGCCCCCGCATCGGCCGAGTAGGACAACAGGCCCGTGTCATCGATGGGCGCGACGTCAATCCCCGCGCGGTGGAGGGCAAGCCAGTCCCGCTTCATGGCCCCCGACACCTTGCTGACGCCGTGGTCCGTCAAAGGGCCCTCAAGCACCGCCTTCACGTCGGCCATGGTGAGACCGTCCTGGTTGCGGTCCATCAAATCGCCGCCTTCGTGGCTGAGAGGCATGTAGAAGGCTTTACCCGGCGCTACGGCAAAGCCGATCCCCGCGATGGGAGAGGTCATGGGCTGTCCGTCATGCAGTCTGACGGCAAGGGCCAGAACGCCGCGCTCCGTCGCCTCCTCCATCACCGCCTTCACGTCCGCAAGGCTGGTGAGGGTTTTGTAGCCATCAAGGTCGAAGGTGCTGTCGGTGGCGGCCGCCTCCATCTCCGCCGCCAGGGTTTGGGGGGTTGCGGGGGCGCCATCTTCGGCCTTGGCCTGAGGCTCGTCGGAGATGCCTGCAGGGGGCTTGTAGTCGCCAGTACCGGCATAACGCGTGTCGGCGGCCACCTTGGCATGGTCGATGCCGAAATCCTCCGCCGCGCGGCGGGTCAGCGTGCCGAAATCCATCGCCTTGAAGAAGCCGATCAAGGGTTCCGGGTCCACAGGCTTCATGGCAAGCGCATCGAGCCCGTGGTCCACCTTCACTTCATCGTCGAGGGTGACGAGCTTGCGCGACAGGCGCGCCTGATCGGCAAAGTTGATGAGGTTTTCGCGTCGTTTGGGCTGCTTGATGTGTTCGGCCTCGGCAAGCAGCGTGTCGAGGTCGCCATATTCGTCAATGAGCTGCGCGGCGGTCTTCTTGCCGATGCCAGGGACGCCTGGAACATTGTCGGTGGCGTCTCCCACAAGGGCCTGAACGTCCACCACCTTTTCGGGCGGGACGCCGAAATACTCCACCACCTCGTCAATGCCGATGCGCCGTTCTGGCCGCACGCCCATCTTGCCTGTGCCTGCGCGCCGGCCTTCTCCTGAGGCGGGGTCGTACATGGTCACCTTGTCGGTGACGAGCTGCATCAGGTCCTTGTCGGCCGACACAATCATCACCTCGGCGCCGTTTCCGGCTGCCTCTTTGGCGTAGGTGGCGATGATGTCGTCCGCCTCGAACCCTGCCTGCTCGATGGGTGTCAGGCCGAATGCCTCGACGGCCGCCCGCATCAACGGAAATTGAGGGATGAGATCGTCTGGCGGGGCGGAGCGGTTGGCTTTGTAGTCCGGATAGAGCGCGTTGCGGAAGGAATCCTCGGATTTGTCGAAGATGATGGCGAGGTGGGTGGGTGTCACATCCGCGGCACCATCGCGCACAAACTGGTAGATCTTGTTGCAGAAGAGACGCACTGCGCCGGTAGGAAGCCCGTCGGCACGATAGTTGTACTTGCGGTCCTGATTCATGGACTGGAAATACGCACGGAAGACAAAGGAAGAGCCATCCACCAGGAACACGGTGTCGCCGGCGCCAGGGGCATTGGGTTTTGCGTTTGCCATTAGGTCCTCCTCTGGCGCGGGAGGATGCGGATAGGTTGCGACACGATCAAGCTCCGCTTTCACGCTTTGCCGTGTTAACCGAGACGGAACGCCGGAGGGTATGAGTTTTGGCGGAACGAAAAGACGGACGGCTCGACATTGCCCCGCAGCGCAAGGGCACCCGAAAAGGCCCCACGCAGGACCGCGTGGCGCCGCGCACCCGCGCGCCTGCCCAAAAGCCCCCGCGAAGGGCTGATGACGGACCTTTGCCAAAGCCCCGCACCAAGGCAAAGCCCGCACCCCAGAGCGCACCGCCAAAGTCCAAGCAAGCGCCACGGCCTTCAGGCACCGCCACCCGTCCTGCCGGGACCACCAAAAAGGCGCCCGCTAAGACAGCGCCCGCAAAACCTGCCCGTCCCCGCCGCGAGGCACAGCCGCCCCGCACCACAGGACGGCGCGGCGGCACGCACGCACCGCGCAAACGCTACCGTGTCCTGCGCTTTGTCTGGCGCGTCGGCGTCACGCTCTCGCTCCTAGGCATCATCGCCGTTGGCGCGGTCATCGCCTATTTTGCCGCGACCCTTCCGCCGCGCTCCCAGTGGGTGGTGCCTGAAAGGCCGCCCAATGTGGCCATCGTGTCGGAGCGGGGAGACCTGATCGCCAACCGTGGCGACACCGGCGGGCGTGCCATCGCCATTGAAGATCTCCCAGGCTACGTGTCACAGGCCGTCATCGCCATTGAGGATCGGCGGTTCTACAGCCATCCGGGCGTCGACCCCATCGGCCTCACCCGCGCCATGGCCGCCAACATCTCCGCAGGGCGCCTGGTGCAGGGCGGCTCGACGCTGACACAGCAGCTTGCCAAAAACCTCTTCCTCACCCCCTCGCGCACCATCGAGCGCAAGATCCAGGAGATGATCCTCTCGGTCTGGCTGGAGATCCAGTACGACAAGAGCGAGATTTTGGAGATGTATCTGAACCGCGTCTATCTGGGCGCGGGCGCCTACGGGGTGGACGGCGCCTCCCAGCGCTACTTCGGCAAGCCCGCCGAAGAGTTGGAGCTGGCAGAGGCCGCCCTTCTCGCGGGCCTGTTAAAAGCCCCCTCCTATTTCTCCCCCACCACGGATCTTGAGCGTTCCAACGAGCGCGCCGCCACCGTCCTTCGTGCCATGCGCGAGGCAGGCTTCATCTCAGAGCTTGAGGAGGCCTTTGCCCGCCAGAACCCTGCTACCCTTGCCACACCCAAGGTCGCCACCAGCGGCGGCTATGTGGCCGATTGGGTGGCCGATGTGCTGCCCAATTTCGCCGGTCAGGTGACCGAGGACATTGTGGTGGAGACCACCATCGACCTTGAACTCCAGGAGCTTGCCCAGTCCGCCCTCCAGGAGATGCTGACCGAACAGGGCGCCGAAAAAGGCGTCAGCCAGGGCGCTGTGGTGGTGATGGATGCTGGCGGGGCCGTCAAAGCCCT
>JBCDCF010000529.1:0-3341 GCA_039182345.1 Pseudomonadota bacterium | reverse complement strand
CTTCGGCAAAGGCTTCCGAGGGCGCAGCGCCCACCCCGCCCGTGGGGCTGCCGTCGGCAAGTTCTGGGTGATCTTCTTCGATGGCCTCAAGTTCGCGCTTGAGGGCATCGTACGCGCCGTCGGAGATGGTGGGCGTATCATCCTGGAAGTAGCGCCTGTCGTGCTCGGCCACCTCGGCGGCGAGCTTTGCGTGCCGCACCTTGATGTCGGCGTCTTCGGCATGATCGTGTGGCTTGGTGTCGGCCACGCGGCCCTCCCCACCGTTTTTCGCATCGACACTGCCCTTAAAGGGCCCATGCCTTATACGCCAACAGAGCCGTCGGGTGGGGGATGAAACGCCTCAGGCGCCGATGAGGCGGTCGGCGGCGGCGCGCGCCTCGTCCGTTACGGTTGCGCCTGCCAGCATCCTGGCGATTTCCTCCCGCCGTTCGCCGCTTTCGAGCGCACGCACAGTGGTGGCGGTGGCGGACCCGTTGGCCGAGCCCTTGGCAATCAACAGGTGATTGTCGGCGCGGGCGGCCACCTGGGGCGCGTGGGTGACGGAAACCACCTGCACAACGTCCGCCAGGCGGCCCATGCGCGCGCCTATGGCATCAGAGACGGCGCCGCCGACGCCTGTGTCGATCTCATCGAAAATGAGGGTGGAGGCGGACCCGCGATCCGCCAGCGACACTTTTAGCGCCAACAGGAAGCGGGAGAGTTCGCCGCCAGAGGCCACCTTCATGATGGGGCCTGCGGGCGCGCCAGGGTTGGTTTCCACCCAGAAGGCAATCTGGTCGAGGCCTTCCGGCCCTGGCTCGGCCTCCTCCTTGCGCACAAGGAAGCGGGCCTTGCCGAGCTTGAGGGGGCCGAGCTCCTTTGCCACCGCCTCCTCAAGGGCGCTCGCCGCCTCGCCGCGCTTGTCGGAGAGGGACTGGGCGGCTGTGCGATAGGCGTGCTCCGCCGCGGCGACGGCAGCGGCCATTGCGGCGAGGCGATCCTCCCCTGCGTCAAGGTCGGCCAGTTGGTCGGCCATCTCCGTTGCAAGGCCCGCCAGGTCGTCCACAGGGGTCTTGTACTTGCGCGCGGCGGCGCGAAGGGCAAACAGGCGCTCTTCAAGCCCCTCCATCTCGTGGGGGTCGAAGTCGAGGGAGCGCTGGGCGTCCACGATGGTGGTGCGAGCCTCTTCAAGGGCGTCGAGGGCGCGGGCAAGGGCGTCCATCACGGGGTTGAGGTGGGCTTCGGCGCCCCCTTGCTTGCGCTCAAGCTTGCGCAAGGCGCCGGCAAGGGCGGGGATGGGGGAGCGGTTGCCCTCAAGCACGCCAGCGGCTTCCGACAGATCGTCAGCCACCTTTTCAGCGGCGGCCATGGTCTGGCGGCTGTCGGCAAGGCGGGCCTCTTCGCCAGGCTCTGGATCGAGGTGGGAGAGTTCGTCCACCGAGGCGCGCAGATAATCGGCCTCCTCACGGGCGGCGGCAATTGCCTTTTCCTGGGCGGCCAGCGCCTCCTCAGCGTCCTTGAGGGACTGCCAGCGGGTGGCGGTGTCGGCCGTATCGCTGAGAAGGCCGCCGAAGGCATCGAGCAGGCGTCTGTGGGAGGCAGCGTTGATGAGGCTGCGGTCGGCGTGCTGGCCGTGCACCTCCACCAGCGTTGCGCCGAGCGCGCGCAACAGGCCGACGCTGACAGGCATATCGTTGACGAAGGCGCGCCCGCTGCCGCCAGCGTTCTGCACCCTGCGCGCGATGATGAGGTCGTCCGGCTCAAGCCCCATCTCGTCCATCAGCGCGTGGGCCGGGTGGGTCGGCGGGACAAGGAAGGTGGCCGTCACGCTGCCGGCCTTCTCGCCGGCGCGCACAAGGGAGGCGTCGGCCCGTGCCCCAAGGGCGAGCGAGAGGGCATCAAGGAGGATGGATTTGCCGGCCCCCGTCTCACCGGTCAGCGCGGTGAAGCCGGGCTCGAAGGCAAGGTCGAGCGCCTCAATCAGGACGATGTTGCGGATCGAGAGCCTTAGCAGCATCGCGCGCCCGCGTTTCGTGCCTCTTCAGTCAAGCCGGACGCCACGGGCGCCCTGCCATGGCTAGAGAAGGTTGAAGCCTGAGAAGGCCTTGGAAATCCAGCTGGACTTGCTCTCATCGGGCGCAAAACCGCCTGACTGGAGAAGGGAGTAAGCGTCCTTATACCAACGGCTGTCGGGGAAGTTGTGGCCCAGAACCGCCGCTGCGGTCTGCGCTTCCTGGGTGAGGCCGAGGGCGTAATAGGACTCCGTCAGACGGAAGAGCGCTTCTTCCACGTGGCGGGTCTTTTGATACTTTTCCACCACCACGCGGAAGCGGTTGATGGCGGCAAGGTTGTCGTGCCGCTCAAGATAGTAGCGGCCCACTTCCATCTCTTTGCCGGCAATCTGGTCTTGTGTGGCGGCAAGCTTGCGGCGTGCGTCGGTGGCGTATTCCGAATCAGGGTACTTCTCGACGAGGGTCGAGAACGCGTCCATGGCCTTCTTGGTCTCGGCCTGGTCGCGCGTCACATCGGGGATCTGCTTATAGTAGGAGTTGCCGATGATGTACTGGGCGTACGGCGCGTCCGCATGGTTCGGGTAAAGGACAATGAAGCGCCGCGCGGCATTGATGGCGTCCTGATAGTTGCCGCGGGAATAGCTGGCAAAGGCCAGCATCACCTGGCTTTTGCGGCCAAGATCGGTGTGGGGATGGAGCCTGTCCACCTCCTCGAACTTGACCATGGCGGTGCGGTAGTCGCCGGCGTTCATCAACACCAGGCCTTCATTGTAGAGCTGGTCGGCCGGGGTCTCTTCAAAGGCAAGCTCTTCCACACGCCCGCCGCACGCGGCAAGCGCCAACAAAGAGACAACGGCAATGGTTCGGGTCCAGCGATGGGCCATGGTTCACGATACTCCCACACACGCGCTATCGCTCTTATCACCGCGCCCGTCAACGGCCAATGAACGGCAGGGCTGCTGATGTCTGGTAAGCGATGCCATACCGAAACCGTGTCAATTAGATCACAATTTGATAGTTTTCTGGGTCGGCGAACAGCGCTTCCAGCAGCTTGAAGTTCAGCCTGTGACCCGCTTTGTGCGCCCTGTAGCAGCCCAAAATGGGCCGCTCGGCAAGGGCAAGGTCGCCCACAGCGTCCAGAAGCTTGTGGCGGGCGAACTCATCGGCAAAGCGCAGGCCCTCTGGGTTTATGACGCGCGGGCCATCCACAGCGACGGCATTGTCAAGCGAGGCGCCGCGGCCATAGCCGGCACGGCGCATGGCCTTCACGTCCTTCAGGCGGCCGAAGGTGCGGGCCGGGGCAATCTCCTGCGCGAAGGTGTCGGCGGTGAGGTCGCACACGACGCGCTG
>JBCDCF010000528.1:0-3343 GCA_039182345.1 Pseudomonadota bacterium | reverse complement strand
GATCGTCCCGGCAGTCAATGTGTGGGCCATTGGCGCCGGCGGCGGTTCGATCCTGTGGGTGGACCCCCAGGGCCTTCTCAAAGTGGGGCCGCAATCGGCAGGCGCCGACCCCGGACCCGTCGCCTACGGTCGGGGCGGCACCGAACCGACGGTGACGGACTGCTACCTTGTGCTCGGCTTCATCGACCCGGATCGATTTCTGGGTGGCCGCATGCCCCTTCAAAAGGCAGCTGCGCGAAAAGCCCTTGCCGCCCTCGGCGCACGCATCGGCTTTATGGGCGATGATGCTGCCGAGCGCACGGCCGCCGCCGCCCTCAGGATCGCCACGGCAAAAATGGCGAGCGAGATCGGCAAGGGGATGGCAAGCCGCGGGCTCGACCCTGCGACATTCACGCTGGTGCCCTATGGCGGCGCAGGCCCCACCCATGCTGCGCTGCTGGCGGAAGCGGCGCGCATCGGCTCCATACTGATCCCCCCGGCCCCAGGCACCTTTTGTGCGTTCGGCACAGCGACAGGGGCGCTCCGGCGAGACTTTGCCCGCTCCCGCCGCGTCAGCCTCGGCAGCGACGACGGGGCGGCAACCACCCTCCTTGCCACCCTCAGCGCCCTTGAAGAGGACGCGCGAGCCTGGCTTGCCGAGGAGGCCGCCACCGGCAAAGCCGTGCGCCTGGAGCGCTTTGCCGACATGCAGTATCCGCGCACGGCAACAGAGCTGACCGTTGCCATCCCAGAGCCTCTCACAAAGGGCGCAAGCGCTGCCGCCCTTGCCGAGCTCTTCCATGTGGAGCACACCCACCGCTACGGCTTTCGCGATGCCCAAAGCCCTGTGGACGTCACCACCGTGCGCCTTGTGGCGACCCTTAATGGGTCACCTGCAGGACACCACCGCGCCATTGAGGCGAGCGCCGGAGAGGCGAGGAAACGCACCCTCATCTGGGAGGGCCGCTCCCACGAGGCCGACGTTCATGGTGCGGGGGTTTTGGCCGACGGCGGCGCCATCAAAGGTCCTGCCGTTCTTGAGATGGAAGATTCCACCGTCATCGTTCCGCCGGGCTGGACCGCGCGCAAGGACAAGGCAGGCGCCCTTGCCATGGAGCGCAAAGCCCACAGCCTGCAAGAGGTGGCCGCATGAGTGCCCTCGACCCCGTCACGCTGGAGATCCTCAACACGGAAGTGGCTGCGGCGGCAGAGGAAATGGCCCTCACCCTGCGCCGCACCGCGCGCTCCCTCTACGTGAAAGAGGCGGTGGACTTCGGTGTCGGTCTCGTCACTCCCGAGGGGCGCTTTTTCGGCAACCCGCGGGAGTTCGGCTCAGCGCTTCTGGACTATGACATTGCCCCGACGCTGAACGCCCTTGACGAGGCTTTGGACGAAGGCGACGTCCTCTTCACCAACCATCCTTACGAGACGGCGGGGCTCGTCAGCCACACGCCCGATCTGACGCTGATCAAACCCTACTTCGCCAACGGCCGGCTGCTCGGCTACGGCTACACCTTCATCCATTCCACCGATGTGGGCGGCAAGGTGCCGAGCAGCGTTTCGCCCACCAACACGGAGCTTTACCAGGAGGGGCTGTTGATCCCCCCTGTGAAGCTCATCCGCAAAGGGGTGTGGGACGAGCAAATCCTGCGCATCTACAAGGCCAACGTGCGCACGCCCGAGCTCAACGGCCACGACCTCACCGCCATGCTCGCCGCCCTCGACACCGGCGCTGAGCGGGTGGCCGCGATGGTGGACAGCTACGGCACCGACACCTTCCTCACCGCCCAGACAGCGCTGATGGACTATGCCGCCGACAAAGCGCGCGATGTGCTGCGCCGCATCCCCGACGGCACCTACGACTTCTGGGACTATCTGGACGATGATGCCATCACCCCCGTCCCCATGCGTTTCAGCGTGGCGATGACGGTGCGTGACGGTCAGGTCCACCTTGATTTCACGGCCACCGACCCGCAGGTGGCAAGCGCCTTCAACGTGCCGACCCTTGGACGCCGCCACGCCTGGCTGACTGTGCGCATCCTGCACTTCGTCACCACCCACGACCCGACGGTGCCCATGAATGGCGGCATCTTCCGCGATGTGACGGTGGCGCTCACCAAAGGCACCATCCTCGACCCGCAGTTTCCCGCAGCCACCGGGGTGCGCGCTGCGTCGGCCTATCGCCTCAACGATGCGGTGACGGGAGCCTTTGCAAAGGCCGTTCCCGAAGACGTGCCGTGCCCTTCCGGAGGGGCGATGGTGCCCGTGGTCCTTGCCGAGTTCCACAAGGAGACGGGCAAGCGCAACGTTCTGGTCCTCAACTCCATCATCGTCGGTTCGGGGGCGCGCCATGGCAGCGACGGCTATGACGGTGTGGACGGTTCGCTCTCCACCATCCGCAACACTCCTGCCGAAAAGAGCGAGCTGGAGGCGGGCGTCGACATCCTGGCCTATGGCCTCAACCGCGACAGTGCTGGCGCGGGCGAGTGGCGGGGCGGACTTGGCCTGCGCTTTACGTTCCGCGTCACCCAGAAGGGCGGCGCCGTCCTCGGCCGCGGCCTGGAGCGGTTCTTCTTCCGCCCCTGGGGGATGGCGGGCGGGCAGCCTGGCGCCAACATGCGGGTCGTGCGCAACATCGGCACCCCGCGCGAAGAAGACCTTGGCAAGATCGACATGGTGCCCTTGGACGAGGGCGACACCGTCACCTTCCTCACCCCAGGCGGCGGCGGCTATGGCGACCCTTTCAGGCGGCCCGTTGACGCCGTCCTCGCCGATGTCCTCTCAGGTTTCGTGTCGGAAGAAGCCGCACGCCGCGACTACGGCGTTGCCATTGTGGGCGAGAGTGTCGATGCCGCCGAGACAGAGCGCCTGCGCGCTGCCCGCCCCCCACGCCTTGCCAACGATGTCCCCTTCGACTTCGGCCCGGAAAGGGACGCTTGGGACGCCGTCTTCGACCAGGAGCGGATGGCCCGCCTCAACGCCGTCCTGATGGCAATGCCACAACAGGTGCGCGCAGAGGCAAGGCAAGACCATTTCGCCACCGCCACCCCTCTCCTTTTCGACAAGGCCGCCAAAGCCGCCCGCGCCATCCTCCCCGACCCAGACGCCGCCCGCCAAGCCAGCAACAGATGGATCGAAGCCCACAGCTAACTCGCACGCCAACCAAGGGCACAATTTCTCCAAAAGCCTCCAATCACAGTTCCTTTGGAGAGACGAAAGCCTGACGTTCCACGGAAGTCCGCCGTTGCGGACTTCCGCATTCTTTGATGCCGAACTGCGGAACACCGCAGTTCGGTGGAGCCGACAAGTCCCGAACCCCGCGGAGGGGAACTCGGGTCAACCCCACTGAAGTCCGCTGTTGCGG
>JBCDCF010000527.1:0-3356 GCA_039182345.1 Pseudomonadota bacterium | reverse complement strand
GCCCGTTTTTTACGACCCTGACGCACCGCACGGGATGTCGGCGACCATGCGTCACTATCTGGCGGGGCTCCTCCACCACGCCGACGCGCTCACCTATTTCCTCGCCCCTTACGTGAATTCCTACAAACGCTTTGCGGCCGGCACATTCGCGCCCACCCAGGTCGTCTGGTCCATGGACAACACGACCGCTGGCTTTCGCGTGGTGGGGGAGAACACCAAGGCCGTGCGGGTGGAGTGCCGCGTGGGTGGCGGTGACCTCAACCCCTACCTTGCCATCGCTTCGATGATTGCTGCCGGCCTTGACGGCATTGCCCATAAGCGCCCGCTGCCTGAGGCCTTTTCGGGCGATGCCTATGGGGCGGACGTGCCCGTCATCCCGGCCACGCTGAGGGAGGCGACGGCGGCACTCGACGCCTCAGCCATGCTGCGCGAGGCCTTCGGCGACCCTGTCATCGACCACTACGTTCACGCGGCCAAATGGGAGCAGGCGGAGGCGGACCGCATCGTCACCGATTTCGACCGTCGGCGCGGTTTTGAGAGGGCCTGATGCTCACCTGCATTTCACCCATTGACGGTTCGGTCTACGTCTCACGCGATCCTCAAGATCTTGACGAGGCGTTGGCGGCCGTTTCTGCCGCCCGCGCCGCGCAGCCTGGCTGGGCCGCGCGCGACCTTGCCGAGAGGGTCGCCATCGTCAACGCCGGGGTCGCGGCCCTTTGCGCCAACGGTGCTTTGGTGGATGAACTCGCCCATCAGATGGGCCGACCCGTGCGCTATGGCGGCGAGATGGGCGGGGTGAAGGAGCGTGCGGACCATATGGCCGCCATCGCCGCTGAAACCTTGGCGCCGACCGAGGTGGAGCGCTCCAACGCGGCACGCAGGCTGATCAAGCGCACGCCTCTGGGCGTCGTCCTTGCCATTGCGCCATGGAACTATCCGTACCTGACGGCCATCAACACCATCGTTCCCGCGCTCATTGCCGGAAACGCGTTGGTGTTGAAGCACGCCACCCAAACCATTCTCGCCGGGGAGCGGCTGCGCGAGGCGTTTCTTGCAGGCGGGGTGCCGGAGGCGCTCTTCGTCAACCTGCAGGTCACCCACGACACCATCGATGGGCTGATCAGGGCGAAAGCGTTCGACTTCATCAACTTCACAGGGTCGGTGGCGGCAGGGCGCACCATCGAGCGGTCCGCCGCAGGCACCTTTGCCGGCGTCAGCCTTGAGCTGGGCGGCAAGGACCCCGGCTATGTGCGGGCCGACGCCGACCTTGACCGTGCCGTGGATGGGCTCATCGACGGCGCCATGTTCAACACGGGACAGTGCTGCTGCGGGATCGAGAGGATCTACGTGGCCGAGCCTTTGTTCGAAGCGTTCGTCGACAAGGCCCGCGCCATTGTCGAAGGCTACGTCCTCGGCAACCCGCTCCATCAGGCGACCACTTTGGGTCCTATGGCCCACAAGCGCCTTGCCGATGTGGTGCGCGACCAGGTGATCCAAGCGGTGACGGCAGGGGCAGAACCCCTCATCGACCCGGCGCTGTTTCCCGCAGACGATGGCACCACGGCCTACCTCGCCCCGCAAATCCTCGTCAACGTCGACCATGATATGGCGTTGATGCGGGAGGAAAATTTCGGCCCTGTCGTCGGCATCATGAAGGTGTCGTCCGACGATGAGGCCGTCGCGCTGATGAACGACAGCGCCTATGGCCTCACTGCCTCCATCTGGACGGGCGACACCGATGCAGCCGAGGCCATCGGCGACAGGCTTGAGACCGGCACCGTCTTCATGAACCGGTGCGACTATCTTGACCCCGCCCTTTGCTGGACAGGGTGCAAGGACACAGGCCGCGGTGCCTCCTTGTCGACCCTTGGCTACCACAGCCTGACCCGCCCCAAATCCTTCCACTTGAAGACCTGACCGCCATGCCTCCCACGGTGAACTGGAGCTACCCCACAACCATCCGCTTCGGGGTTGGCCGTATCAACGAACTCGCCGAAGCCTGTACCGCGGCAGGCATTGCCCGCCCCTTGTTGGTGACCGACGAAGGGCTTGCGCGCCTTCCCATCACCGAGGAGGCGGTGGGCGTTCTGACCGACGCCGGCATGTCCCCCGGCGTCTTCAGCGGCGTCCAGCCCAACCCCACCGACAGAAATCTGGCCGAGGGTATTGCCGCCTTCAAGGACGGTGGGTTTGATGGCGTGATCGGCTTTGGCGGCGGGTCTGCGCTCGACCTTGCCAAGCTCGTGGCCTTCATGGCCGGGCAGACACGGCCGGTGTGGGACTTTGAGGATATTGGCGACTGGTGGACACGCGCCAACGGCGACACCATCGCCCCCATCATTGCCGTGCCCACAACGGCGGGGACGGGGTCGGAGGTGGGGCGCGCAGGCGTTCTCACCAACACCGACACCCATGTGAAGAAGGTGATCTTCCACCCGAAAATGCTGCCTGCCGTGGTGATTGCCGATCCGCAGCTCACCGCAGGCATGCCCCGCACCATCACCGTCGGCACAGGGATGGACGCACTCGCCCATTCTCTTGAGGCGTATTGCGCGCCCTTCTATCACCCCATGTCGGCAGGGATTGCGGTGGAGGGCATCCGCCTTGTGAAGGACAACATCGCCCGCGTGGCCCAGACGCCGGGGGACCTTGATGCCCGTGCCAACATGTTGTCGGCGGCAATGATGGGGGCCGTGGCCTTTCAAAAAGGGCTCGGCGCCATCCACGCTTTGTCCCACCCCATCGGCGCCCTTTACGGCACCCACCATGGTCTCACCAATGCGGTCGTGATGCCTTACGTGCTTGAGGCCAACCGTCCTGCGGTGGACGGTCCGCTCACCCGTCTTGCGGCTTATCTGGGACTCGATGGCGGGGCCGATGGGGTCCTCTCATGGGTCATCGACCTTAGAGCCCGGCTCAGCGTGCCGCACACCCTCGCCGACCTTGGCGTCGACGATGGCCGGTTCGACACCATGGCACAGATGGCCATTGTCGACCCCACAGCAGGCGGTAACCCAGTGCCCCTCACCGCTGACATGTGCCGAACAATGTTCCGTGCCGCCTACGAGGGGCGGTTGGCAGGATAGAGCACGACCCCAAGTCATCCGTCTCAGGCGCACAGCCGCATCGACCGGCTTCCTTGTGGGCACCACGCGAACGGATCCGGTCAGTGGATGGTGACGAGGGTGTCGGTGTCGATGGGGCCGGCTTCATCGAGGGCTGAGCGGGCGCTGGCGTGAACGGTGAGGAGAGGCTCCCCCGCGCGCACGCTCTCACCGATGCCTGCCAGAAGACGCACGCCCGCACCTTTGTCGGCGGGAGCGCCTGCGCGCCTGGCAAGCCCTGCAATGGCAAAG
>JBCDCF010000526.1:0-3367 GCA_039182345.1 Pseudomonadota bacterium | reverse complement strand
TTCCGGCGAGGTGAACGCTCGCCTCCTGGCAGGGCTCCTGAACGACCCCGACGTGCGCAAAGGGCTTGTGGACAAGGGCCTCACCGTACCTGAAGACACCTTGTTTGTGGGGGCGCTGCACGACACCACCACCGACCACATCCACCTTTATGTGGCCGACAAGCCGTCGGGCGATCACGCCGCCGACCTTGCCCACGCCCGCGACTGGTTTGCCGCGGCCGGCAAGTTGAGCCGGACGGAGCGGGCCCTGCGCCTGCCCCGCGCGGAGGATGGCAGCGACCTTCCAAAACGCAGCAAAGACTGGGCGGAGACCCGGCCGGAGTGGGCGCTGGCGGGCTGTCAGGCCTTCATCGCCGCGCCGCGCTCACGCACCATGGGACGGGACCTTGCCGGCCGCGCCTTCCTGCACGACTACGCCTGGCGTGAGGATGAGGGGTTCGGCATCCTGGAACTCATCATGACCGCGCCTGTGGTGGTGGCAAGCTGGATCAGCCTCCAGTATTACGGCTCCACCGTGGCGCCCGAAACCTTCGGCAGCGGCAACAAGCTGGTGCACAACGTTGCCGGCGGTGTGGGTGTTGTGGAAGGCAATGGCGGCCTGCTCCGCGCAGGTCTTCCCCTTCAGTCGGTGAACGATGGGGACGGTCTTGTGCACGAACCGCTGCGCCTTGCGGTGATGATCGAGGCGCCGCGCGAGGCCATGAGCGACATCCTCGACAGGCATCCGGGCGTGCGCGCGCTGTTCGACAATCGCTGGCTTCACCTCTTTGCCCTTGATGATGCGGGCGAGGTGGCCTGGCGGTATGCGGGCGACCTTGAGTGGACCGCCGTCGAGGCTGACGCGACGCCCGCGGAGGAGGCGCGCAAGGCCTCCTAAACCCTTCTGCCAAAGACCGAGGGTCCGGCCGAGACGTGATGGGCGCCGGGCCCCTTTCACAACGGCGCACACGAACCCTCGTGCTGGTCAAACCTCACCGGCTCGGTTACCCACACACGTGGGACCGGGGTGGCAACGGCCCCTCCCCGACCCGCGGGTGCGCCACGAGGAGACCGTGACAATGCTCGACAAGCAATCCAAAGACTCGTTCGCCAAGGATGGGGACCAGCGGTTGAAGGGCGAGGACGCCCTCGGCCTCTCAAAAGAACGGATCCGCACCAACTACAAGGACGTGGTGCTTCTTCTGCAAGGGGGCGGCGCGCTCGGGGCCTACCAGGCCGGTGTCCTTGAGATGCTTGAAGAGGCGGCCATCGACATCAATTGGGTGGCGGGGATTTCCATCGGCGCCATCAACTCGGCCATCATTGCCGGCAATCCTCCCGGCAAACGGGTGGAGCAGTTGCGCGGGTTCTGGACGCGCATCACCGGCAACGTCCAATGGCCGTTCATCCCGCCCGGCGATGACATGCGCTCGGCCTTCAACCAGATGTCGTCCTGGGCAGCGCTGACCATGGGTGCGCCAGGGTTCTTCACCCCGCGCGTGCCACCGCCGCACTTTCAGATGCCGGGCTCGCGGGAAGCGCTCAGCCACTATGAAACCCGCGAGTTGCGGCACACGCTGGAAGAGTTCGTGGATTTCGACCGGCTGAACAATGGCTCCGTGCGCCTGTCGGTGGGCGCGGTGAATGTCTTGAGCGGCAACTTCATCTACTTTGACACCGAAGACCGCGTGATTGGACCCGATCACATTATGGCCTCGGGGGCTTTGCCGCCGGGCTTCCCGCCGGTGGAGGTGGAGGGCGAGCTTTATTGGGACGGCGGGCTTGTCTCCAACACGCCTTTGCAGCACGTCTTCAACAACATGCCCGATGTGGACACCTTGATGTTCCAGGTGGACCTGTTTTCTGCCTCAGGCCCCCGCCCGCGCACCATCCAGGAGGTGGATGAGCGGGAAAAGGACATTCGCTTTTCCAGCCGAACCCGCCTCAACTCCTCAGTGCTGTCTGATTTTTTGAAGTATCGGCGGATGGTGGGGCGCCTGGTCTCCATGCTGCCGCCCGAGTTTGCCGATCGTGAGGACGTGCAGGAGATTGCGGCGGAGTCCAAAGTGCCGGATCTCAACCTCGTCCACCTCATCTATCGGCGCAAGAACTATGATGCGGCGTACAAGGACTACGAATTTTCCTACAACACCATGCAGGATCACTGGCAGGCTGGCTACAACGTCATGCGCCGCACTTTGCGCAACCCCGAATGGTTCCTGCCGTGCGATTCGCAAACGGGCTTCCAGCGTCACGACGTCCACGCCGATTCCCAAGACTGACGGGTTAGGCTCGCCGCGGCGATCAGAGCCGGGTGCCAGGGCGCAGGTTGCGGCGCGTCCTTGGCGACGACGGGCGCGGTTGAGCGGCCCGCCCGCCGTGCGTGCTGGTGGTCAGGCGGCTTGCTCGTCCGTCTTTCGCAGATAGCAGCCTGTGATCCGCCATGACCCGTCAGGCTGTTGCGCCAGCGTGTAAAGGGCTGTCCACGATTGGCCCTTGCGGTCCACAAGGCCCACCTCCTGCGCGTAGGAGGTGGCATCGATGGCCCGCGAGCGCAGGAAGACAGGCGAGCGGTTGTAATAGACAGGCGCATAGCCCTTGCGCACCATCCTGATGAAGCGCTCAGGCGTTTTGAACATGCGTTTGATGGACGGTGCGGCAAGGGCGTAGGCGGCATCCGCATCGCCTGCGCGGAACGCCGTCAACTGCTCGGTGATCACCGATTGAACGGCCTTGGGGTCCGCCGCAGCGGGTTGTGTGAACCAGACGATCGCCGCCAATGCGGCCGCCATAATGCGCGTCATTTCAGCCCCCTTTTTAGCGAATGTCGCGAACGATAATCACAATCCATGCCAACTGGAGAGCCACCACAAATAGAAGCCCCTGTGTATGCGCCAAGGGCGCTTGCCAGATGGTCGCAGCACATGCGCAGGTGGTTGGGTTGCATGTGGTGATGCGTCTCCTCCGCGCTGAAGCGAGGGTTGCGGGGCAGTCCATCAAAGCCAGCGATTGACGCGCGCGCCCATCGCGTCTACATGGCGCGTCTCAGGGCGCATAGCTCAGTTGGCAGAGCAGCTGACTCTTAATCAGCGGGTCCTAGGTTCGAGCCCTAGTGCGCCCACCAATGAAATCAAAGACTTAGTAAACCTAGAGCAGAGGCGTTACAACGCCAGGGTAACGCTGGGGGTAACAAGCTCGAATGGGGCGCGGACCCTCCATTCCTCAGGAAGTCCCGAGCCGACACTATGAACCGTCTAGCCCTGCGGCACTGCCTTCGCGCTCTCCCTCACGGCTTCAAAGCTTACCCTCGACCGCCTTCATGCGCACGAGGACCATATCCAGTGTCAGGGTAATGGCCTCACCGCTTTCGAGGTCGCTGGCCCACAAT
>JBCDCF010000525.1:0-3367 GCA_039182345.1 Pseudomonadota bacterium | reverse complement strand
GTGACCGCCTTTGCCACCGTCCCCTCGCCAAGGCGCATGTAGACCGGGGCAAGGCCCGCCTGCCAGTCGTGCGCGTGGAGGATGTCGGGCGTCCAGTCCCCAAGGCCCTGTTGGGCGATGAGGCCGGCTGCCTTGGACAAGGCGCCAAAGCGGATGTGGTTGTCGCCATAGTCGTGGCCGTTGCCGTCCACGTAAGGGTTGCCCGGGCGGGCAAACAGGTGCGGTGCATCCAGCAGGAGAAGGTCCAGCCCTTCGGCGGAATGGGCCACAATGTTTGCCGCCCCGCCCGGCAAATGCTCATACCGCGCCACCGTCTTGCCGGCCTGAACCATCGGCGCGAGGGAGGGATAGGCCGGCAACAGGACACGGACCGAGAGGCCCTTGGCGGCAAGCGCTTTGGGCAAGGCGGCCACCACATCCGCCAAGCCGCCCGTCTTGATGAAGGGCGCACACTCCGACGCCGCAAACAGAACGTTCATGACGAGGCGTTCAGTGCCGCGATCATCGGTTGGGTGATGAGACACACGCCATTGTCGGTGCGCCTGAAGCGCTTGGCGTCAAGCTCGGGGTCCTCACCCACCACAAGGCCTTCGGGGATGGTGACGGTGCGGTCGATGACGACGTTCTTCAGCCGTGCATGGCGGCCGATGTTCACATCAGGCAGTGCCACCACACGGTGAAGGCTTGAGTAGGAGTGGCAGCGCACGTTGGTGAACAAAAGGCTCTGGTCCACATTGCTGCCTGAGATGATGCACCCGCCCGACACCAGCGAGCTTGTGGCAGAGCCGCGCCTGTCGGCCTCGTCGCGGATGAATTTGGCGGGCGGGGTGATTTCCGCATAGGTCCAGATGGGCCAGTCGCGGTCGTGCAGGTCCAACTCGGGGTCGAAATCGGTGAGGTCGATGTTGGCCTGCCAGTAGGCATCCACCGTGCCCACGTCGCGCCAGTAGGCCTCACGGTCGGGCCCTGTGCGCACACAGCTTTCGGAGAAGGTGTGGGCCACCGCCTTACCGTTCTTCACGATGTTGGGGATGATGTTGCGGCCGAAGTCGTGGTCGGAGTGAGGGTCGGCATTGTCGGCCCGCAGATGCTCAAACAGGTCCTCGGTGCGGAAGACGTAAATGCCCATGGAGGCGAGCGCTGTGTCAGGCCGGCCTGGCATGGCGGGCGGGTCGGCGGGCTTTTCCACGAAGGCGATGATGTTGCTGTTCTCATCAATGTGCATCACGCCGAAGGCAGAGGCTTCCTCGCGCGGCACCTCAACGCAGCCTACGGTGACGTCCGCACCGCTCTCCACATGTTGAGCCAGCATCATTTGATAGTCTTGCTTGTAGATGTGGTCGCCCGCGAGGATGAGGATGTACTCGGGCGCGTAGCTCTCGATGATGTCGATGTTTTGGTAGACAGCATCTGCGGTGCCCAGATACCAGCTGCGCTCGTCCACCCTCTGGGAGGCTGGCAAGATGTCGAGCCCCTCCCCGCGGTCGGCCGACAGAAAGTTCCAGCCCCTTTGCAAATGCCGGATCAGGGAGTGGGCCTTGTACTGGGTGGCAACGCCAATCCTGCGGATGCCTGAATTGATGGCGTTGGAGAGGGCAAAGTCGATAATCCGGCTCTTGCCGCCGAACTGAACGGCAGGCTTTGCGCGCTTGTCGGTCAATTCCTTCAAGCGGCTGCCACGGCCACCGGCCAGCACGAAGGCCATGCTGCGCCGGGCCAGGTGGAGTTGCGCTGCGTCCTTGTTCATCGTGTCTCCCATCGTCACTTGTTGTGCCGCGCGGTCGGCGGCGGCTTTTGTTTGCATTCAAAAATCAACGCAACGCTTGAGGAAAAGACTTAGCTTGCTGTGGCACGCTGTCGAGCGGAATTGTGCTGCGCGGCCGTTTTCGGCCCCTTGGCGCGGTTTTTCGGCGTCAGGGTGCTTTACTCAGTCAATCCGAGGCGGTTATGACAGGGGGCGTCGCGCCTTGCCTTCCGGCGCGTCCTGAAGTGGAAGTGTTTGCGTGATCGTGTTCATCCAAGTGCCGTTCAGCGGCGGCATCAACGCCTACGGTGCCTTCTGCGAGCTTGTGGGGCGGAGCAAGGTCGGCTGGGTGGGGCGCAACCTCTCCCTGGCGGACGTGCGCGCGGGGCTCGACTCGGACCGCTATTCGGTGGTGGGCGGTCCGATTCCGCTGGCGGACGCTGTGGCGCTCGGCCCCATTTCACTCCTGACAACGGTGTTGAGCGACCCTGTGTCCCGCGCCGTTGCGGTCTGGGACCATATGGAGGCCGATGCCGCACACCCATTCCACGCCGAAGCGCACACCTTTTCCATCCGCGAGGCGTTCGAGGACAATCTTGCCTGCGCGGGGCCCATCTCCAACGCAGCGGTGCGCTTTCTCACCGTGCCCGGTGCGCCTGAAACCGTGGAAGGCCTTGTGGACGCGTTGATGGACTATCCCCTCCTTGTGGGCTTTGCCGAGCACAGGGCCGCTTACGCCCGTGCCCTTGAAAGGGCGATGGAGGTGCCGCGCAAAAGCATTGACCAGAGCGCCTTCAAAGCAGCGGCAAGGGGCCATCCCCGCGGCGCCATGCACACCATCCTCACCCAGGCCAACCAGCGTGAGATTGCGCTGATCACCGAGCTTCGCCAACGCCACCCCAACGAGAAGGTGCTGACGACGCTCAAACTTGCCCCCCGCAAAGCTGCGCAGGTGGAGTAGGCGTCAACTCTCTTCGGTGTTGGCAATCCAGGCCGCTTCGTCCCACACCACAAGGCCAAGATCGTTGGCTTTGGTGAGTTTTGAGCCAGCGCCCGGCCCGGCCACCACAATGTCGGTCTTTTTGGAGATGGAGCCCACCACCCGTGCGCCGAGCGCTTCGGCCCGGGCCTTGGCCTCATCCCGCGTCATGGTCTCTAGCGACCCCGTGAACACCACAGACTTGCCTGAGATGGCCGACGTCACCTCCTGACGTTGCTCGGCCTCCACGGTGATCTGATCGGAAAGGGCGGCAACGGCCGCAACGTTGTGGGGCTCGGCGAAGAAGGCGGTGAGGGCGTCGGCAACGGTGGTGCCAATGCCGTCGATGGCCTCGAGGTCGGTGCGCACCTGGCGGCCGCGTGCGGCAAAGGAATCGGTCGGTTCATCCTCATCGGGGACGGTGTCGGGGGTCTCGCCAGAGGTGGCGGCGAGCGCTTCCATGGCCTCCTGGAAGACCTCCCATGTTTCAAAGTGAAGGGCGAGAATGCGGGCCGAGATCTCTCCCACCCGGCGGATTCCAAGGGCGTAGATGACACGGCGGATGCCGATGGTGCGGCTTACAAGGAAACCACATACTGCCTATGGATTTTGGGTTTCGTCATATAGCTTTAGTTTTCGCGGTT
>JBCDCF010000524.1:0-3374 GCA_039182345.1 Pseudomonadota bacterium | reverse complement strand
TCTGAGGCGTTGGCGGTTGCGGCGTCGGGCGCGTCGAGAAAGGCGTGCGCGGTGCGGCGGCGGTGTCGGTCATAGGGCTTTCGGTGGCGTTGTGCGTCTCCATACGTGTTAAAGGCATAGGAGCGCGTGAGTGTTCCGCAACCGTCGCGGGCCTTTGTCGCGCCCCTTTCTTGCGGCCAAAACGTAAGGTGAGCCGGCGAAACAGTGCGTTTTGCCCGTCGCTTGCAGCCATTGTCGGTCCCGATGACTTTTTTTGTCAGAAGATTTCGCGTTCGCACTCAGTCCTCAACGCGCGAGGGGCGAATGCGTCGCACACATAAGGCGGCGCGGCACAAAAAAAGCCGGCGCGCAGAGCGCACCAGCCATTCTTTTGTGGGGGGACCGACGCGCCGGGGACGAGCGGCAGCGTCGGCGTTTGCGTGGCCGTGTCAGGCGCGGCGGGCGGACAAGACGGCACCAAGCACCACCGCGTAGACAACGTGCCCCACCAGCGCCACCCAGGTGATGCCCGTAAAGCCAAGGAAGGCGGGATTGCCGGCCACCAGATGGGCCATCACGTAAAGGGCGAACACCCACAGGACGACACCGTAGGCAACCGCCACAACGGGCCAGGAAATGTTGGGGATCACGGCCCGCGCGATGGGCAGGGCAATGAACACATACCCGATCGGGTAGAACAAAATGCCTGTGAGATAGTGGACGATCTTGCCGCCCGTGGCAGCGCTTTCGGTCAGGCCGAAGACCACCTGAAGAGTTTGTGCGGCAAGGGGTTCAGGGGCAAGGCGGGCAAATCCAAGGGTCGGCGACAACCATTGGCCGAAGACGTCGAAGGCAAGGGTCGCCACCACACCGGCGATCGCCATGAACAGGAGGCTGCTCGGCGAGACGGCGGGAAGGACGGCGGGGCGGGTTTGGACGCTGTGCATCAGCTGGGCTCCATCAAACGGCGGGACGCGGCCGGCGGTCCTCAAAACATTTCGTCGCCGCGGGGCCTTCACATGATTGCGCAAGGCAAGGGAAAAAACCGGGTGCCCAGTCACATTCGGGTGCCTGTCCGTGAGGCGGGCGTGAAACGGCGTGATCGGCCGCTTCAGTCGCCGACCGCGCGCCGTCAGCCCGTTCTGTCCTTCAGTTCGATCTCCACGAACGCGATGGGGGCATTGGTCTTGTTGATGACGTCATGCTCAACGCCGGCGCTGCGGGCATAGCTCTCGCCCAGTTGAAGTGTTGCCGTCGTCTCCTTGCCCGAGGCGTCCACCATGGTGAGCGTTCCTGGCAGCACAGGCACCACCACATAATCGTAGCCGTGACGGTGAAATCCCGTCGCCTCGCCAGGGCCGAAATGCCACTTGGTGACCCGCACATGGGGCCCGTCCACCTGCACGGTCATGGTTGCCGACGCACTCTCAGCCATCAACGCGTTCCTTCTGGTTTTCCGCGGTCGGGAAAGATGATAGGCCGGAGATCTCTCGCAATGAAATGTCACCGTGCGGCGGCCGTCTCGCCTTGCCGCAGGACGCCAGCCATGAGGAACCGATACGATGGATCTCAGCCCCGCCCACAACCAATCGCTGGCAGATCTTGATCGTGAGAATGTGTTCCACCCCTTCACGTCGCCGAAGGGGCACACGGAGTCCGGCCCGCGCATCATGGTGTCTGGCAAAGGGATTACCCTCACCGACAGCAACGGCACCGAGTATGTGGACGGTCTTGCCGGCTTGTGGTGCGTCAATGTGGGCTACGGGCGCGACGAGATTGCCGACGCCATTTCAGAGCAGGCCCACCGCCTGCCCTACTACCATTCCTTCGCCTCCATGGGGACCGAGCCTGCCGTTCACACCGCCGACACAGTGCGGCGGATGGCGCCAGGCAACATGGCCCGCGTCCTGTTCGGGATTTCCGGCTCCGACGCCAACGACACCCAGGTGAAGCTGGTCTGGTACTACAACAACCTCAAAGGGCGCCCGAAAAAGAAGAAGATCATCGCCCGGGACCGCGCCTATCACGGGGTGACCGTGGCGGCGGGCTCGCTCACCGGTCTTCCGAGCGTGCACACTGCGTTCGACCTGCCCCTGCCGCAAGTGGTGCGGGTGCGCTGCCCCCATCACTATCGCGAGGCCGAGCCCGGCGAGAGCGAAGAGGCGTTTTCGGACCGCCTTGCCGCCGAACTGAAGCAGACCATCGAGACGGAGGGCGCTGACACCATTGCCGCCTTCATCGCCGAGCCCATCATGGGTGCCGGCGGGGTGGTTCTGCCGCCCAAGGGTTACTTCCAGAAGGTGCAGAAGATCCTCAAGGACAACGACATCCTGTTCATCGCCGATGAGGTGATTTGCGGGTTCGGCCGGCTCGGCACGCCCTTCGGGTCGGACTATTTCGGCATCGAGCCGGACATGATTTCCGTCGCAAAGGGCATCACATCAGGTTACCAGCCTTTGTCGGCGGTGCTTGTGGGGGAAGAGGTGTGGGAGACGATCCACAACGATTCAGAGCACCTGGGCGTGTTCGGCCACGGCTACACCTACACCGCCCACCCCATCGCGTGTGCGGCGGCCAATGCGAACCTCAAGATCCTCGACCGCGAGAAGCTGACCGAGAATGCCGGCACGGTCGGCGCCCACTTCCAGAAGCGGTTGCGGGAGCGGTTTGCCGATCACCCAGCCGTTGGCGAGGTGCGCGGCGTCGGCTTGATTGCAGGGGTCGAGCTTGTGGCCGACCGGGCCACCAAACGCTCCTTCGATCCGTCGGCGGGGATCGGCAAGGCTGTCTCCATGGCGGCCCTTGAACGCGGCCTCATCCTGCGCGCCATGCCCAACGATTCCCTTGCCCTGTCGCCGCCCCTCATCCTCACCGAGGCGCAGGCGGACCACATTGTCGACGTGCTCGCAGACGCCATTGAGGCCGAGTTCGACACAATGCGTGCGGCCGGCGCAACGCTGACCTGAGCGAAGAGGTCACCGCTTCGGCCCCAAGCGCCCGGCAAGGTGGGAGAAGGCAGCCCGCTGCCTCACCCACCTGCGCAGGACTGTGGCGAGCGTACCGGCAAACCGTCGGCTCGCGAGGATGAGCGCACCCTCCGCTCGATCAGGATCAGATCGAGCAAAGAGGAGATGCGCCGGACGTGAACGCGCGCAGGCCTTTAGACGCGCTGGTTGGGGGTGAAGAGCCAGTTCATCCCCTGGAGCTGCTCGCGCCTGTAGTCGTGGGCTTGGAAGAAGGCCATCAGCTCGTCCCTCTCGTGCGGCCAGATCTCCACAATGAGGGAGGGTCTGTCCCGGGCGATGATGTCGGCCATCCCCTTCAGCGCCTGCATTTCGTGGCCCTCCACATCAAGCTTGATGCACCCGATGGGCGCGTCACCGGCGCCAGCTGCC
>JBCDCF010000523.1:0-3381 GCA_039182345.1 Pseudomonadota bacterium | reverse complement strand
GCGGAATAAAAAAAAGGCCGCTGAAAACAGCGGCCTTAAGTCTAGGGAGGAAACGCCCAAGGAGGGCAGCGACACGAGAAACCCGTGCCGCACTGCAAAAGTGAGGGGGCAGCGCACAATCGTCAAGATGCTGAATTCGCAGTCAGCCGGTTTTCTTGCCTGGATTTTGGCCAAATCGCCGTCAGAAGTGCCAAAACACCCGTTTTGCATTATTTTCGCCCGCGATTTGAATGGGTTATGAGACTGCGACTCTTTTGCCGCCGCCCAAACAATCATCCTTAGAAAAAGCGCATGGCTCCTATGCACACCCCTGCCGACGACCTTGAGCTCGCCCAGAGGCTCGCCGACGCCGCTGACGCAGCGATTCTGCCCCACTTCCGCAATGTGGCCGAGGTCGCCAACAAGGACGCTGGGGACTTTGATCCTGTGACAGCTGCCGACACCGCGGCGGAGGTGGCCATGCGCGACATCATCGCCCAGGAACGCCCGCACGACGGGGTCCTCGGGGAAGAATTCCAGGCACGCCAAAGCCAAAACGGGCGCACCTGGGTGCTGGACCCCATCGATGGCACGCGCGCCTTCATCATGGGCCTTCCCACCTGGGGCGTGCTGATTGCCTTGTACGATGGCGCAGAGCCTGTCCTGGGGCTGATGAGCCAGCCTGTGGCGGGAGACCGGTTCTGGGGCTCGCCCGCTGGCGCGTTCTGGCGCTGTCATGGTCATGAACGGCAGGCAAGGTGTCGCAAGACGTCTGTGGGCGAGGCCATCCTTGCCACCACCAGCCCAGATCTTTTCGACGCGGACGGACTTGCACGCTTTCGCGCTCTCCAGGGCCGTGTGCGCATGACGCGCTACGGCACGGACTGTTATGCCTACGCCCTTCTTGCCGCAGGACACGTGGACATTGTCATGGAAACGGGCTTGAAGGCGGTGGACATTGCCCCCTTCGTCCCGATGATCCACGCTGCCGGCGGCGCGCTGACAGACCTTTCGGGCCGCCCTTTGGGCACCGACCTTGTGGACAGCTACAACGGTGAGGCCCTTGCCGTTGCAAACCCTGCCATCGTGCCAGAGGTGCTTGAGATCGTGACCGCCTAAGCCGATGCCACCGACCCCCACTGACGCCTCCGCGCACAACCAACCCTCACCGCTGGCGCTGCAGCCTCGCCAGTGGACGGCGCTCATCATGGGCACCATCGGCGTTGCAATGTTCGCTGGGACGTTGCCTGCCACACGGCTCGCCCTCGAAGGGTTCGACCCCGTCTTCATCACCTTCGCGCGGGCCTTCTTTGCAGGCGTTGCGGCGACGACGCTGCTAGTACTCACAGGGCGCGCGCGGCCGACCAAGGCGGATGTACCCCAGTTCGCCGCCATTGCCCTTTGCCTCGTGGTCGGCTTTCCCCTCTTCACAGGCCTTGCGATGGAGCATGTGCCGGCAAGCCACGGCGGGGTGGTGCTTGCAATCCTTCCCCTCGGCACAGCCATTGCCGCGGCCGTTGTGGGGGGCGAGCGGCCCGGCAAGGCCTTTTGGGCGGTCAGCGCCCTTGGCGGCCTTGTCGTCCTTGTGTTTTCCCTGTCCGATTCAGGGTGGGCCGTCAGGTGGGGCGATGTGTTCCTTGTGGCGGCGGCCGCAAGCGCTGCCCTTGGCTATGCGCTGTCGGGCCGGTTGACGCGGCGCATGCCTGGCTGGGTGGTCATCTCCTGGGCACTGGTGCTCTCACTGCCCTTCAGCGCAATTGGCTCCCTCGCCACTTTGCCTGAGGTCTGGCCCACTGCGGGCCACGTGTGGGCGGGTCTTGCCTACCTCTCGCTGGTCTCCATGCTGCTCGGCTTCTTTTTCTGGAACACGGCCCTTGCCCTCGGCGGTGTGGCGAAGATCGGCCAGTTACAACTCCTGCAACCGTTCTTTACCCTTGCCATTGCCGCGCTCGTGGCGGGCGAGGTCTTTCAGATCCGCCAGGCAGCGTTCGCCGTTGCCGTTGTCGTTATCGTGGCAACGGCCCAGCGCCTGAGGGTTGCCGGCGCGCCGCCGCTCCAGCGGTGAGACGCGCCCGAACCTAATCGGCGTCAGTGGGCTTCGGCCCAGCTCTCACCGGCACGGGCATCCACATCAAGGGGGACGGACAGCTTCACCGCAGGCTCCGCGGCCCCTTCCATGACCGCGCTAATCACCTTGATGGCCTTGTCCACCTCCCCGTCCGGCACCTCGAACAAGAGTTCGTCGTGCACCTGGAGGAGCATGCGCACAGAAAGCTTCGCCTCGCCCAAGGCAGGCTCCATGCGCACCATGGCGCGGCGGATGATGTCGGCCGCCGACCCCTGGATGGGCGCATTGATGGCCGCCCGCTCATAAAACGCCCTCAGCGACGGGTTCTTGGTGTCGATCTCCGGATAATGCGCGCGGCGGCCGAACAGGGTCGTCACATAGCCCGTCTCGCGCACCGTCTTCTTGGTGGCGTCCATATAGTCGCGAATGCCGGGAAACCGCTCGAAGTACTTTTTGATGTAGGCGCTCGCCTCCTCGCGCGGGATGGACAGCTGGTTCGCCAATCCGAAGGCGGAAATCCCGTAAATGATGCCGAAATTGATGGCCTTGGCCCTGCGGCGGACCATCGGGTCCATCCCTTCGATGGGAACGCCGAACATCTCCGATGCGGTCATGGCGTGGATGTCGAGCCCTTCGGCAAACGCCTGGCGCAGTTGGGGAATGTCGGCAATGTGGGCAAGGACGCGCAGTTCGATCTGCCCATAGTCCGCCGCCACGAGCTTGGTCCCTGGCGCGGCCACGAACGCCTGACGGATCTTGCGCCCCTCCTCGGTGCGGATCGGAATGTTTTGAAGGTTCGGATCGGTGGATGACAGCCGCCCTGTCGTGGTGGAGGCCATGGCGAAGGTGGTGTGCACACGCCCCGTCTCGGGGTTGATGTCTTCCTGAAGGGCGTCGGTGTAGGTGCTCTTCAGTTTGGAAATCTGCCTCCATTCCAAGATCTTGACCGGGAGGGGATGGCCCTCCGCTGCAAGATCTTCAAGCACCTGCGCCCCTGTGGACCAGGCCCCCGTCTTGGTCTTCTTGCCGCCGGGAAGCCCCATCTTGTCGAACAGGATCTCCGACAGCTGCTTGGTGGAGCCGATGTTGAAGGTCTCGCCGGCAAGCTCGTAAATCTCCGCCTCGATGCGCCCCAGCGTCTGGGCGAAATCGTGCGACATGCGCGACAGGACATTGCGATCCACGACGACGCCAGCCGCCTCCATCCTGGCAAGGACAGGCAGGAGCGGGCGCTCAAGGGTCTGGTAGACGCGGCTCACCCCTTTGGCGATCACCCGCTGGCGCAAGAGCGGCGCCAGGCGCACGGCAATGTCGGCCTCTTCGGCCCCATGGCG
>JBCDCF010000522.1:0-3394 GCA_039182345.1 Pseudomonadota bacterium | reverse complement strand
TTCCAACCTTGCCACCGTCAACGGCTACGTTCAGCAGGGCCTCGGCGTGACCGCTTTGCCAGGGTTGGCACTGCCGCGGGACGATCACCCCGCCATTGCCCACCGTCCCCTCGCCGAGCCGGAACTGGGGCGCACCATTGCCGCCATCTGGCGGGGGCGGGTGGGGCTTTCTCCCAGCGCCTCCTCCATCCTCACCTCCCTTGAGGCAACGGCGGCAGAAGGGTCCGTTCTCGGCCATGGCACCAACTTCAATTGGCTGGACTTCAAAGCCGACGTTTGAGTGTCTTTGGCGGCCGGGGCAGGGAGCGGGCGTTCACACGGATGCGCGCCGGTTGAGGGCGGCAAGCACACGCTCAGGCGTTGCCGGCATCTCAAAGAGTTCGGCAGCGCGGGGGGCAAGGGCATCGTTGATGGCGTTTTGCACGGCCGCTGGCGCGCCCGCCGTGCCAGCCTCGCCCACTCCGACGAAGCGGGGCGGCGCGTCCTCGTCCATCCTCTCATCACCGCCCGCGTGGATGATTTCAATGTCGGGCATTTCGGGCGCCATGGGCATTTTGTACTCGGCGAGGGAGCCTGACAGGAGCTGGGCATCCTCATCATACAAGAGTTGTTCTGTGAGGGCGGCGCCAAGACCTTGGGCAATGCCGCCCTTCAACTGGCCGTCCACGAAGAGCGGGTTGGCAACGACGCCGCAATCATGGGCGACCGCATGGCGGACCACCCGCACAATCCCCGTGTCGGGGTCGATGGTCACCGCACAGAGCTGCACGCCGCATCCTGCGCGAAAGGGGGCATCAAATGGGCCGAAGCTTGCCACTGCCTCAAGGGCTGGCTGCCGTCCATCGGGCAGATGATGGGGGCGGAAATGGCAGGTGGCGGCAAGCTCTGCCAACGCCATGCGCACCCTGCCGTCGGCACGGTCCACCACGGCCCCGTCCTTCACGTCGAGCGTTTTGGGGGCCGCCTGCAGGAGCACACCTGCGATCTGAACAATCTCGGTCTTTAGCTGTGTTGCCGCTTGCCAGGCTGCGTGTCCACCGGCGGCGAGGGAGCGAGAGGCCCAGGTGCCGCCGCCATGGGTGGTCACCGCCGTGTCCCCTGTCAGGATCGCAACGGCGTCGAGCGGGACGCCGAGGGTGTGTGCCACCACCTGAGCGACGGCGGTTTCAACGCCCTGGCCCTGTTCGGTAACGCTGGCACTGACCCGCACCGCGCCTGACGGCTCAAGGCGGATGAAGCAGCCGTCTCGCGTCGACACATCCACCCTGCCATCGCCATAAAAGGCAGGCCCGCGCGATGTCATCTCAACGAAGACGGCGTGGCCGAAGCCTGCCAATAGACCTTCCGCCCGCACACTGTCCCGCCAGGCCTCAAGGCTTTGGGAGGGGATGGCGGCATTGAGGGCATCAAGGCACGGGCCATAGGGCAATGCTTCGAAGGTGGTGCCAAGGGCTGTGGTGTTGGGACCAGTCTCTTGCGGCCACAGGTTTTTCTGGCGCAAGGCGACGGGGTCGGTCTTGAGCGCCCTTGCGGCCTTATCCAACAACCCTTCGGTGACGGCGGTCGCAATGGGGTGGCCTACGCCGCGATAGTGCCCTGCCATCCCAAGGTTGGTGAAGACGGCACGGGAGCGCGCCCGTACCGCCCCCACACGGTAAGGGGCCGCCGTGCACGAAAGCATGGCCCGCCCCTCCCCAAGGCTGGTGCGCGGATACTGGGAGTAGGGGCCGATGGCGAGGATGTCATCCACATCGATGGCAAGGAGGGTCCCGTCGCGTGCCGCGCCAAGGCGGCCCTTGATGATGTGGTGCCGCGCCTGGATGTCGCTTGCCATGGATTCCAGCCTGTCGGCGAGGAAGCGCAAAGGCTGGCCGAGGCGCACGCTCGCCGCCACGACCGCCAACTCGTCGGCGTAAAGCTGTTGCTTGATGCCGAAGGCACCGCCGACATCAGGGCAGATCACCGTGACTCGGTGGGCATCAAGGCCGAGGAGTGTTGCAAAGGCCTGCTGCATGGCGGCGGGGCACTGGTGGGAATGGTGCACGGTGAGCGAGCGGTCCGATGGGTCGAAGGCGGCAATCAACCCGCGCGGCTCCAAAGGCACACCGGTGTGGCGGGCAAAGGCGAAGGTGGCCTCCACCACCACGTCCGCCTCGGCAAAGGCCTCGTCTACCGCATCGGTGCCGGCGTGCATGGTGAGCGCCGCATTGTCCGGCGCTGCCTCATGAATGGCTGGCGCGCCCTCGGCGATGGCCGCCTCGGGGCCTGCAATGGCGGGACGTGGGGCGTAGTCCACCTCCACCAGCTCGGCAGCATCCTCGCACACGGCACGGTCGGGGCCGATGACGAGGGCGACCGGTTCGCCCACATGCCGCACACGGGATTTGGCGAGCGCGGTCTGCTCCGGCGCCACAAGGTCCTCAAAAAGGGCGTGGGTTCCGCGGAACGGCTGAACAAACGGGGCAAGGTCGTCGTGGGTGAACACGGCGTCGATGCCGGGGACGGCTCGGGCGGCGGTGCCGTCCACCGATACGATGTCGGCGTGGGCAAAGGGGCTGCGCACGAATGCGACATCCCGCATGCCCCGCACGGCAAGGTCGGCGATGAAGCGGCCGCGTCCGCTCACAAGGCGCGGCCAGCGCACAGCGGGCGCGGGCCCAGTCATGACGCGCCTTTGGCCATGGCGTTGGCGGCAGCTTCGATGGCGTCCACAATGGGGCCGTAGCCGGTACAGCGGCAGATCTGCCCTGCGAGCGCCTGGCGGATCTCCTCTCGCGAGGGGTGGGGGTTATCGGCCAGAAGGTCGTGCGCCATCAAAAGCATGCCGGGTGTGCAATAGCCGCACTGGAGGCCGCCGTGGGCCATGAACGCTGCCTGCAAGTCGCTGAGGTGCCCTGCTTGTGACAGCCCCTCAATGGTGTCCACAGTGCGGCCCTCGGCCGAGGCGGCAAGGATAAGGCAGGCGCGCACAGGCACTCCGTCAAAACGCACCGTGCATGCCCCGCACACACCGTGGCCGCACCCAATGTGCGTGCCTGTGAGGTCCAGCGTGTCGCGCAGAAAATCCACGAGCGTCATGCGCGCACTGACCGTCGCCGTGAGGGTCCGACCGTTGACGGTCACGGTGAGGGGGACGTTGCGCATCAGAGGGTGGCCTTGGCGCGGGTGGCAAGGTCAGCGGCCGCCCGCCGCACGGCAACGCCTGCAAGGTGGCTGCGAGCAGCTGTGGCGCCTTCGGCGGCGACGGCGGCGCGTGCGGCCTCGGCCGCATCGGCCATCACACCGTCCTGCCAGGCCTCTGGCGGCGCCTGGGCGAGGGCGTTGGCCGCGCCGGCAAGAGTGAGCGGACGGTCGGCAACGCCGAAGACGGCGACGGTGGGGTGCGCTTCCCCCG
>JBCDCF010000521.1:0-3398 GCA_039182345.1 Pseudomonadota bacterium | reverse complement strand
TCCACCAGCTGGCGGCAGGCGCGGCTGTCCAGGCGATCCAGTTCGATGCGCGCATCATCGGGCGCAGACCAGGAGGGGGCGGCCTCGCGGCGGGAGAGGACGAGGGTCATGCGCGCCTGCCCTGCCCCCATGGTCTTGTCGAACACCTCCAGCGAGGACGGGTCGATCCAATGGGCATCCTCAAGCACAAGGAGGGAGGGCGCAGGGCGGGCCGCAAGAAGGGCCGCCACAGCCTCAACGATGGCGGCGCGACCGTCCGCCCCCTCGGCTGCCTTGCCGCGCCAAAGGTCCACAAGCCTGTCGGCATGGGCGCATGCGGCAACATCATCGGGACCGGCGCCAAGCCAGGTCAGGATGGCGGCGTGGCCCGCCTCGTCAGTGTCGGCGCGGGCAGCGGCAAGGGCGATCTCAAGCGTTCTGCGGATGGCCGAATAGGCGGAGTAGCGCTGGTCCACCTGGCCGGTCACCTGGAGGACGGCATCCGGGGTGGCACCAAGATCGGCCATGAAGGCGGCCCCGAGAGAGGACTTGCCGCAGCCAGGCTCGGCAATGACGCTGGCGCGCACCGACCGGCCGGCTGAGGCCGCCTCCCACACCCGTGTCAGACGGGCAAGCTCCTTCTGGCGGCCGACGATGCCACGCTGGGCCGACCCCACAAGCGAGGTCCCTTCACGGGCACGCACCAGGCGATAGGCCTCCATTGGCCCGTCGATCCCTTTCAGATCGTGCCGGCCGATGCTCTCCACCTCAAAGGCCCGTTCGATGAGGGCGCAGGTGGTATCGCTGACAACGACGCTGTTGGGGGCGGCAAGACCTTCAAGGCGGGCCGCAACGTTCGGCACCATCCCCGTGATGGCATGGCGATGGCGCGACTCCCCCATCCCCATTTCGCTCACCAAGACGCGGCCGGTGTGAAGGGCAATGCGGGCCGCCACCTTGCCGGCGGCAACGGAGGGCATCTCATCGCCTGCCGCCACGCGCTTGACGATGGCAAGGGCAGAGGCCGCAGCACGGGCCGGCGCATCCTCCAGCGCCACGGGAAATCCGAAGTAAGCAAGGATGCCGTCGCCCATATAGTTGGCGACCATGCCGGCCCTTGCATCGATCTCCTCACCGCAAATGGCCTGGTAGGCGCGCAAGACCTCGCGCAGGTCTTCAGAGTGGAGGAGCGCGGACAGGCGGGTGGAGTCCACAAGGTCGCTCACCATCACGGTGATCTGGCGATGCTCTTCGGTGGGGCGGGTGCGCGGGTCGGGTATCGCGGCTTTGTGCTCAGACAGCCGCGCCCCGCACGACGGGCAAAACCGCGCCCCTTCAGGCACCGGCTCGGAGCAGGCACTGCAACGATCTACGCCGGTCTGTCCGCTCACCCCGGCGTCCTTTCCTTCATGGCGCCCTTGGTCCCCCCCCCAATGGCTAGTCCTGCGGCAGGCTTCACCCACCCGTCCAACCGATCGCTGAGGGTAATGCCCAAAGGCTGCTGGGCGTATGACAACGCCTTTGTGCCTTACATGGCCAGGATAAAAAAAGTGAAAGCTTTGTGCAAAAGATGAGGCACTGCGCGGCTGGGTCGCGGTTAATCTTCCGTGGTGGCGAGGAGACGGGCGTTGCCCCCCGCAGCGGCGGTGTCGATGCACAAGTGCCGTTCGATCACCGCCGCCTCGCCAGCCGATAGCACAGGGACGATGGGGCCGTTGCGTGCGGCAAGCGCCTTGCGGACCGGCCCTGGCGCTGCCTCTATATAGACCGCCGCAAAGCCTTGCAGGCGCGACAGGGCGGCGGGGTCGAGCACACCGTCGACGGCGGCCACCATGCCGTCGCCATTGGGCGTTGCGCCCGGGGCGATGATGACGGCGCCGTTGCCACTCTGTCGGGCCTTGGCCGCCTGTGCGTTGGCGCGATCCACCGTCGGGCCGAGACACAGGGCAATCCCCCTTGGGTGGATGGACAGGCGATTGGATTCCCCCGTCGGCCCTGGAAGATCCTCCGTCGCAAGGGGGTGGTCGTCGATGCTGAGGCGATCGATCGCCTCCTGCACCCCCTCCGGCGTCGCGGCCCGGCCCGTGTCCGTCGCCATCGTGTGGCGATCGCAGTGGGCCCAGGCGCTGACGGTGTGGGGGCCGCCAGCCTTAGGGCCGGTGCCCGAGCGTCCTTCCCCGCCAAAGGGTTGCGAGCCCACAATGGCGCCGATCTGATTGCGGTTGACGTAGATGTTGCCGACCCTGATGCGGCGGACCACCTGGTCCACCCTGTCATCGATGCGGGTGTGAAGGCCGAAGGTGAGGCCATAGCCGGTGGCGTTGATGGCATCCACCACAGCCTCAATGTCCTCGGCCTTGTAGGTGGCCACATGCAGGACAGGGCCGAAAATCTCCTCGTGAAGGTCTTCAATGCCCCTCACCGCGATCAGTGTCGGGGGCACGAACAGGCCATCATCGCAGCCCACACGCTTCAGGAGGCGGCCATCCTCTGCCGCGGCGCGCACATGGGCTTCGATCTTGGCTTTGGCATCGGCGTCGATGACAGGGCCGACGTCTGTCTCCCTGCGCCAGGGGTCACCGATGACGAGGGTGTCCATGGCGCCCGTCAACATATCGAGGATGCGGTCTTTCACATCCTCCTGGATATAGAGGATGCGAAGGGCCGAGCAGCGCTGTCCCGCACTTTGGAAAGCCGACACCACAATGTCGCGCACCGCCTGTTCCGGCAGCGCGGTGGAGTCCACCACCATGGCGTTGAGGCCCCCCGTCTCGGCCACGAGCCGTGCCTGTGGCGCGGTCTGTGCCAATTGCCTGTCAATCCGCTGGGCGGTGGCGGTGGAGCCTGTGAAGGCAACGCCCGCAAGGGAGGGCTCAGCCACCAAAGCGGCGCCCACGGTCCCGCCGCCTGGACATAGCTGCAGGGCAGCCACCGGCACACCCGCCTGATGGAGAAGGCCTGTGGCGAACGCGGCAATCAAAGGGGTTTGCTCGGCGGGCTTTGCGACAACCGCGTTGCCTGCAGCAAGGGCCGCTGCGATCTGCCCGGTGAAGATGGCCAAAGGGAAGTTCCAGGGCGAGATGGCGACCACGACGCCCCGCGGCTCTGCCCCCAGCCGCTCCGCCTCGGCCGCGTAGTAGCGCAGGAAGTCCACCGCCTCGCGCACTTCGCCAACAGCGTCGAGCGGGGTTTTGCCCGCCTCGCGCGCGGCAAGGGCAAAGAGTGTTCCTGCCTCGGCCTCGTAAAGGTCGGCGGCGCGGGAGAGGGCGGCGGCACGTTCCTTCGGTGATGCCCAACGCACCCCTTGGGCGCCATCGCGCACCACCGTTGCCGCTGCATCGGGATCGATGTTGCGCACGGTCCCCACCGCATCGCTCGGGCGGGCGGGGTTGGCAACGTCCTGGGGGTCCTGCGGGGCC
>JBCDCF010000520.1:0-3404 GCA_039182345.1 Pseudomonadota bacterium | reverse complement strand
GCCTCTTCGACGGCCCTGCCAGCGGCATCGGCTCGTCGGCGGACGTGGCGCGGGCCCTCGGCCTTCCTGTGGTGCTTGTGGTCAAAGCTGAGCGGCAGAGCCACTCCGTCGCAGCCCTTGCCCACGGGTTCATGACGTTCGATGGATCGGTGAATGTCGCCGGCGTTATCCTTACGCGCGTGGCGAGCTTGCGGCACGAACAGATGCTGCGGCAGGCGTTGGGCCGCGCCGGCATTGCCTGCCTCGGCGCCATTGGACGGCAAGAGGGGATGCACCTGTCATCGCGTCACCTCGGTCTCACCATTGCCGAGGACAACGCAAACCTTGCCGAGACCATCACGGCCATTGCAACCCGCGTTGAGGCGGGGTGCGACCTTGCCGCCATCGCGGGGCTCTCAGCCGTGCCGCCGGCTGTGACGCCAGAAAGGGTCGAGCCGCTGGCGCCTCTGGGCAACCGCATCGCCATTGCCGAGGACAGGGCATTTTCCTTCGCCTACGCTCACCTTTTGGAGGGGTGGCACAGGGCCGGCGCAAGCCTCCATCCGTTCTCGCCCCTTGCGGGAGGGGCGCCGGACCCTGCTGCCGACGCGGTGTTCCTGCCCGGCGGCTACCCTGAGCTTCACGCCGACGCACTCGCTGCCCGGTCACCATGGCGCGATGGACTGCAGCAGGCGGCCGCGCGCGGTGCCCTTATCTATGGGGAGTGCGGGGGCTATATGGCGCTCGGCAAGACACTGACCGACGGCGATGGCAACAGCCACGCCATGGCTGGCCTCCTGCCGATCCACACCAGCTTTGCCACGCGCAAGAGGCGCCTTGGCTACCGGACCTTCACCCACGACGGTGCACTCTTTCCCAAACGTCTTAAGGGTCATGAGTTTCACTACGCCACCATCGGCGAGGAAGGGCCGGCGCTGTTTGAGGGCGCCGACAGTGCCGGCACGGCGCTCGGCCCCATGGGAACGCGGCTTGGGCGGGTGGCAGGCTCCTTCGCCCACATCATCGACGTTGCGCCCGACGCGGGGTGAGCGCTCAGCGCTCTACCGGAAGGCCGCTCGGCACGCTCTCTGGGATGCCTAGGCGCCCTGACAGCGCGACGGGGTCGCTGAGCGTGTCCAAGAATGCCACAAGGGCGGCAATCTCCGCCTCGCTCAAGGGGCGGTCAGGGGCTGTGATGGCAGCGGCGATGGCCTCCCGCCCGCCATCGTCCAGCGGCGCAAAGTCGTCCGCGCGCTCCTGGGGCGGCAAGACGGCGCCTGCCCTGTCATAGCGCTTCAGGCCCGCGGTCGGGGCAGCATGGTCACGCAGGAAGGTGGCAAGGTCGCTGTGGGCGCCGGCGTGCCCATAGGGTCCCGTATGGAGGACGTTGCGCAAGGACGGTGTTCTGAATGCGTAGGCATCACCGTCCTTGCCGGTCACCTCCATGCGGCCTTCGTCCCTCCTGTGGGATTCAAACCGCGCTGCCTTGCCGGGGCCGATCTGCGGCGCGCCCATGGCGTGGAAGCGGTGGTCGGTCTGGAACGGCCCTGCGTGACACACCGCGCACCCTGCCTTGCCGTAAAACAGGGTGAGGCCGTCCATGGCCGCCTCCGGCAGCGCCGCCTCGCCGCGCAAGAACGCATCGAACAGGCTGTCGTCGGAGCGCCATTCCAACTCCATGAACGCGGCGATGGCATCGGAGATATCGGTGAAGGCAAGGGGGCGACCGGCTTTGATCTGAGGGTCCAGCGCCTCGAAGAGGGCCTGGTAGGTGTCAATGGCCGCCACGCGTTTGGCAATGATGTCCCACGCGCCGCCAGGCCCCGTCAGCCGGCCCTGGCGCACGGCGCGGGAGACGTCATTCTCGTTGGTGTGGCCTGCCATCTCGTCCTGGGAGAGGACGGGAAACATGGTTTGCGCCGACAATAGTGTTGCAAACCCTGCCTCCATGTCGGCTCCCAAAGGGGTTCTGATGCCTGAGGTGCGGGTCGCGTCCTCCTCGATCCTGCCGTCGTGGAAGAGGACGGTGAACTCGTGGGCGCCAAGGTTGAACAGGGCCTGTGCGTTGCGCGGCACCCTTTGCTCGGGCGCATTGTCGGGGTCGGCCCTTCGCTCAGGTCCGAGGCCGATGCCGCCTTCGCCCATGGACAGGGAGAGCCCATCGCCTGTGGCAAAGCGCGGGTGGTGGCAGGTGGCGCAGGAGATGTTGCGGTTGCCCGACAGGATCGGGTCGTAGAAAAGACGCCAGCCGATTTCCGCCTCAAGCCGATCCACCGGGCGGTAGTGATGGTCCTCCACAAGGGCGGGGAGGGGGATCTTGGTTTCTGCCGCTGCGTCCGGCGCCGTCGCAAGGGCAAGGCCCGCCGCCGCGCACACCGCCGCCAATCTTGCTGTGATGGGCCGCATTGTTCCTCCCTGCCGTGCCAATGGAAAGGATGGCGCGTGGCGCACGGCAGGTACAGTCATGTTGGCGGTCAGACGGGTGCGGCAATGCGCGGGTCGGGGTCTTCCAACTCGTGCAGGCGCCTTGCGGCCGTTTGGGCAATGCGCATGATCATGGCGCGCCTTGCGGGGGCGGACAGACGCAAGAGCGGCGCCTCACGCACAAAGTCGGCGTCGAACCCGTCGGTCAGGATCAATCCTTCATCGGCGGGGAAGGCATCTTCAAGGTCGGGGAAGGTGGCGAAGTAGAGCCTGTCGCACGCGCTCTTGTAGGACGGCCACTTCTGGTCCGCCCGCAAATCGGCGAGGGAGGATTTGATCTCCACGATCCAGATCTCGCCCGCTCCGCCGAGTGCCACAAGGTCGGCCCTGCGGCCTGACGAGAGCACCATTTCGGGCACCACCGCGAAGTTGAGGGCGCGCAGGAGGCGCGCGACTCCGCGGCGGATTCTGAGCGCAGCGGCCGACTGGCGACCGTCGAGCGGCGGGGCAAGATCGGTGGTCCGCAACAAAGGCATCGCCTGTGATCCATGGCAGACGAACAGTGAACACCGCCTTCATGGTGCGGTGCAACCTGTGTGGCGGTCCTGTCCGCATTTCCCCGTTCAAAAGGCGGCGAAGCCTATGCCTGCGGCAAGGACCACCACGATCCAAGGGGCGACCGACCATTGCCGCAGGAGGATGAAGGCGCCGATGGCAAGGGCGATGGCCGCTCCATTGGGCGCACCGTCTACCAGCACGGGGTCGTAGAAAGCAGCGCCCAGCAGGCCCACCACGGCCGCGTTCACCCCCGCAAGGGCCTTCCTGAGGGCGGGGACCCTGCGAAGGTCCTCCCAAAACGGCAAGACGCCGAGGACCAGAAGGACCGACGGCAGAAAAATGCCGATGAGCGCAACGGCAGCCCCCGCCACCCCGCCAAACGGCTGGGCGACACTGCCGAGGAAGGCCGCAAAGGTGAACAGCGGCCCCGGCACCGCCTGGGC
>JBCDCF010000519.1:0-3415 GCA_039182345.1 Pseudomonadota bacterium | reverse complement strand
CCGCAAGGCTTTCCAACGAGGGGGCGGTGACGGGTTGCGCGCTCTCGCCGTGGCCAGGAAGGGCAAGAGCCACAGGCGACACACCATCAAGGTGCAACAGGAGCGGCGGCCACACCAAGGTGTCGGCCCCGAAGCCGTGAAGCAGGATGACAGGCTCCGCCCCTGCCGGCTGCGCGGCCTTGTGCCGAGAGGCTGCGGCCACAACGTCGCGCCGTTTGATCCGCCCGCCTGGGCCTGTCCCCGTCAGCCCGTCCAGCGACACGCCGAGGTCCTTTGCCACCCGGCGCGCAAGGGGGCTTGCCACAATACGCCGACCCGCTGGGCGCCTCGGCGCTGGCGCTGGCGCTGGTGGCGTCGTCTTGGCAGGGGCAGATGGTGCGGCAGGGGGCTGTAGGGTTTCGATTTCAGGCATGCCGTCAGAAATGCGGGCAATGACTTCGCCCACCGCCACCTCATCGCCCACCTCTTTCATGATGTGGGTGAGGGTGCCTGCGGCAGGGGCTTCGATGTCGGTGGCGGCTTTGGCGGTCTCCACTACGGCGATGGGAGCGCCTTCAGCAATATGATCGCCCACCGCGGCCCGCCACTCCACGATGGTGACCGTCTCCATGTACTCCCCGCCCGCCCCGGCAACGGTGACGTCCACCCCCATCCTCACGCCACCGCTTTGCGCGCGGCAGCGGCAATCTTCGCCGCATCGGGGAGGACAGCGGCCTCCAGGGGCTCTGCATAGGGGATTGCAATGTCGGCCCCTGCCACCCGCTCCACAGGGGCGTCCAAGGCGTCAAACGCGTTCTCCATGATGGTGGCGGAGAGTTCGGCCGCATAGCCGCAGAACGTCCAGCCTTCGTTGATCACCACCGCGTGGTGGGTCTTTTCCACCGAGGCGACGATGGCGGCCCTGTCCAAAGGGCGCAGCGAGCGAAGGTCCACCACCTCCGCCTCGATCCCCTCCTTGGCAAGGGTATCGGCGGCCGCAAGCGCCTCATGCACCATCTTGGAGGTGGCAAAGAGGCTGACGTCGCGTCCCTCCCTCGCCACCCGCGCCTCGCCAATAGGGCACAGATGGTCGCCGTCAGGCACCTCCCCGCGGGTGTTGTAAAGGAGCTTGTGCTCAAGGACGATCACCGGCTGAGGGTCGCGGATGGCCGCCTTCAAAAGCCCCTTGGCATCGGCGGGCGTGGAAGGCGCCACCACCTTCAAGCCCGGAATGTGAGCCATGAAGGCATCAAGGCTCTTGGAGTGTTGCGCGCCCGCGCCCGCGCCGCCGCCCCCTTGGGTGCGCAGGACAAAGGGCATGGCCACCTGACCGTTCCAGATCACCTCGTAGATGGACGCCTGGTTGACGAGCGCATCGAGCGTGAGGGGCAGGAAGTCGGCGTACATGATTTCAAGGACGGGGCGGGTGCCGGTCATCGCCGCGCTGACGGCAACGGCGGCAAGGGTTTGCTCGCTGATGGGCGTGTCGCGCACCCGCGAAGGGCCGAACCGATCCAACAGCCCCTTGGTAGCCTTGAAGACGCCGCCATAGGTGGCAATGTCCTCGCCGAAGAGCCACACGGTGTCGTCCCGCGCCATCTCTTCTTCAAGGGCAGCGTTCAGCGCCTCGGCATATCGCATCATGGTCATGGGGCGGTGCGCGCCTCAGCGTCGGCGTAGGTGGGTTCCACCACCAGAGGGGTGTCTGGCGCAGGGTCGTTCATGGCACTGCGGAACGCCTCTTCCATCTCCTCGCGGGCGGCGGCGGCGACACTGTCAAGCCTGTCCCGGCCCACTTGGGGGGCAAGGGCGTCGGCCAGGCGGTCGATGGGGTCGCGGCTGCGCCAGGCGTCCATCTCTTCGGCGGGCTGATAGCCGCCCACATCGCTCGTGGAAAAGCCCACCATACGGTAGGTTTTCGCCTCGATCAGCGTCGGGCCGTCGCCGCGTCTGGCCCTGGCGGCGGCCTCTGCCACAGCGTCATAGCCGGCAAGGGCATCGTTGCCGTCCACAATCACCCCATCCATGCCATAGCCTGCCGCGCGCACGGCAAGGTCTTGAACGCTGGACTGTTGGCGCGCCGGCACGGTGAGGCCGTACTGGTTGTGCTCGCACACGAACACCACCGGCAGGCGCCACAGCCCGGCAAGGTTCATGGATTCGTGGCAGATCCCCGTCTGCGCAGCGCCATCGCCAAAGAAGGCAAGGGCGATGGAGGACGCCCCCGTCAGCTGGAAGGAGACTGCCATCCCCGTCGCAGCGGGAATGGATGCGCCGACAATGGCATTGCCACCGAGGACGCCGTGGGTTTTGTCGGCCACCAGCATGTGCCCGGCCCTGCCGCCGCAAAGGCCGGTGGCACGGCCCATGATCTCCGCCGCCACGCCCTTGGGGTCGAGGCCTTTGCCAAGGTAGTGGGCATGGCCGCGGTGGGTGCTTGTGACCACGTCCTCGGGCAAAAGGGCGGCCGTTGCGCCAATGCCCACAGCCTCCTGCCCGTCGCACCGGTGGATGGGACCGCGTGTCTTGCCGGCCTTGTGCAGGCGGCCAAGCTCTTCCTCCATGGTGCGCACCAGCACCATCTTGCGCAGCATCTCCACCTGGTCCTCGATGGAGGGGGCGTTGCGGGGTTGGGGGCTGCCGTCGGTTGGCGTGGTGTCGGTCACGCCGCGCCCGGTCCGGCATCGTCAGCGTCGGCACCAGAGCACAGGACGTTGCCGTCAGGGTCGGTCACTTCCACTTCGCCCATCCCATGTTCGGTCACCGTCGGTGCGGAGGAGAAGGCGACACCGCTGCCCTCAAGCTCCGCCACAGCGGCGTCGAAATCGTCCACATGGACGTAGGCCCACCTGCGCCCACAAGCGGCTTCAGCCCCTTGATGGGCTTCCGCGAACACGGGCGCCTTGTCGCGGATGAAGATGCCGAAGCCCGCAGGCTCCCCCGCCTCCTCCACACAGCAAAACCCCAGACCGTCCATGTAGAATGCCTTGGCGCGCGGAAAGTCTCCCGAGCGCAACACCGGTGTCGCCGACAAGAGTGTCATGATGCTGGCCGCTTCGTTTAAGACGCGCCTACAATGCCAGCGCCGGTGCGCCCGCGCCATCCCCGACACGGCCCGTCATTGGGCTGGCATGGCGAGGAACCCGCCCGACTGGCGCGTCCAAAGATCCGCATAGCGACCGCTGCGCGACAGAAGGCCTTCGTGGGTGCCTTCTTCCACAATGGTGCCGCCGTCCATGACGAGGATGCGATCCATGGCCGCCACGGTGGAAAGGCGATGGGCAATGGCGATCACGGTCTTGTTGGCCATCACATCGGCAAGGGCGGCCTGAATGTCCGCCTCCACCTCTGAGTCCAGAGCCGAGGTGGCCTCGTCCAGCACCAGCACCGGCGCGTCCTTCAAAATGGCGCGGGCAAGGGCAATCCTCTGGCGCTG
>JBCDCF010000518.1:0-3418 GCA_039182345.1 Pseudomonadota bacterium | reverse complement strand
GGGCCCCGTAAAGGAGGCCGGACCGGACACCCCTGTGGCGGGCAATGCCGCCTCTCTTGTGAAGGAGGGGTCGGTTGGCGTGGGCGGTGAGGGTGTTGCTGGCGCGGCGGATCCGTGGATGCGCCTTGCCCACCTTGTGATGGGCGCGCTCGACATGCCCATCGGCCTTGTGGATAGGGGCGACGGCCCCCCGGTGATCGCCACCCGTCTGGCGCTGCCGGCTGAGACCATTGCGGCGGCGTGGGCACCCCCTGCTGCAATCCCGACGCCTGTGGTGCGCCGGTGCGGCGGTAACCCCGCGACCCCACAAGGGGCGGTGGAATTGCGCACGGTGTTGGCCGCACCCTTGCCGGTCTCCGGTGGACATGGATGGATTGCAGGGCTCGACATTGCCCCGCGGGACGTTCCCCACGGGGCCGAGGCAACCCTGTCGCTGCTTGCCGAACTTGCCACCCCTTTGGCGGGGGCCGAACCCCACCGCAGCCCCGCCGATGCATTCATGGACGCTGGAACGCTTGAGCG
Organism: Pseudomonadota bacterium; assembly: GCA_039182345.1. Taxonomy (GTDB): domain Bacteria; phylum Pseudomonadota; class Alphaproteobacteria; order Rhizobiales; family Amorphaceae; genus Acuticoccus. The sequence goes on along the minus strand of JBCDCF010000518.1, from coordinate 2,896 downwards.
CATGCTGGGCGCCGGCACGGTGTGGGGGCGCATAGACGGGACGGGATTCGGCGCCTCCCGCTCAGCGCTCACCATTCTGGGCAGCCCGATGCTGGCTGACCTCAACGCGCTGGTGGGCCATTTTGCCCCGTTCGACCAAGCCTTCGTGCGCCGCGCCTTTGTGGGCAAGAGCGCCGGCGGCCGCCACATCGACTTTGAGCGCGAGCTGATCCAGCCAAGCACGAAGGCGCGGCGCTGGGTGCGGGTGAAGGGCGAGATCAATGACGAGACCGGCGAGATTTTCGCCGCCGTCGTGGACATCACCGCCGAGCGGCTCCACAGGGCCGAGATCGAGCGTCTGGCACGCCACGACCCTCTGACCGGGTCACTCTCCCGCTCCATGTTCGACGATGCGTTGACGGAGGCGTTGGCGCGTTCCGACAGGGACCGGTCGCGCACCGGCCTTTTCCTGTTCGACATCGACGACTTTAAAGACATCAACGACACCTTCGGCCACGGCACGGGGGATGACTTGTTGCGCCACGTGGCGTCGGAGCTGCGCGAGGCGACCCGCAGCACCGACCTTGTGATTCGCCTTGCAGGCGACGAGTTTGCGGTGCTGTTGCCCGATTCGTCCGACGACGTCGCCCTGGTGCGCCTTGCCAAGCAGATCCAGCGGTCCATCACCGGCCAGGTGTCTGTGGGGTCGAAGACCGTTCAGCTCTCCTGCACGGTCGGCGTTGCCATCTATCCTGACGATATGGCAACGCGGGTGGACCTTTACCGCGCCGCCGACCAGGCATTGACCGAAGCGAAGGACGAAGGGCGCGGCACGGTCAGGCGTTTTCACCCGCGCATGCGCGAGCGGCGTGAAGAATCTCGCCGCTTCCTGGCGGAGGTGAAGCGGGGGCTGATCAACGGCGAGTTCGTTCCCTTCTTCCAGCCGAAGATCAACCTTCGCACTGGCGACGTGGTGGGGTTTGAGGCCCTTTGCCGTTGGCGCCACCCCGAACGGGGGGTCCAGTCGCCAGGGGTCTTTCATGAGGCGTTTGCCGACCGCGAGGTGGGGGGCGAGTTGTCGGACGTGGCGCTGAACGGCTCGTTCGCCGCAGCATCTGAAATGTCCCACAGGGGGCTTCCGTTCGGGCACATTGCCATCAACCTCAACGCCCAGCAGCTGCAGCGGGCGGGGCTGGTCTCACAGGTGGAGCGCCTACGCGATTCCTACGGCGTTGCCACCGATCAGATTGCCTTTGAGGTGGTGGAGAACGTCCTCATCCGCGACAAGCGCGTCGTCTACAACAACCTCATGGAGTTGAACGACATGGGGTTTTCCATCGCTTTGGATGACTTTGGGACCGGGTTTGCCTCGCTCAGCCACATCCGCGAGCCGTTCATCCGTGAGGTGAAGATCGACCGCAGCTTCGTCACCAACTCGGGCGTGTCGAGCGATGACAGGCAGATTGTGTCGGCCATCATCCAGATGGCCCGCAAGATGGGGCTGACGATGGTCGCCGAGGGCATTGAGGACGAGGAAACGCTGAAGCATCTGCGCGCCCTCGGCTGTTCTGTGGGGCAGGGCTATGCCTTCGCAGCCGCGCTGCCGTTCGAGGAGGCGGCGGCCTTCCTCAGCCGTCAGCGCAGGATCTTCACCCTGCTTGAAGAGGTGCAGGAGACGCCGTCCCTATCAGCGCGCGTCGGCGACCCTGGTAAAGCCTGACCGGTCGACCATGGCCGCCACCAGGGCGCGCCGCTCGGCGGCCTCGAGTTTGTGGTGGACAAGGCGGGCATAGGCATGGCGCACCTTGTCGGCAAAGGCCGGCGAGGCGTTCGCCTCATCCACAATGCGCTGGTGGATGCCTGCGATCTTGGCGCTGTTGCTCTGGCCGGGGAGGGACATCAAGGCCACGTCGCTGCCAGCCTCGATGGCAAGGACGGCAGCGTCCTCCAAGGTCCAGCGGTCGGTGATGGCGTCCATGGACAGGTCGTCGGAGACAATGAGCCCGTCGAAGCAAAGGGCCTGCCGCAACACGCTTTCAATGGCAACGGGGGACAGGGAGGCGGGAAGGTTCGCCTCGCCGGACAAGGGGGCGAGGTCGAGATGGCCGACCATCACCATGTCGACGCCCGATTCGCGCACGAGGTTGCGGAAGGGCGCCAGCTCCTGGCGTGACCATGTCCGTGTGATGTCCGCCTTGCCCACGTGGCTGTCGGCGCGGGAGGAGCCGTGTCCGGGGAAGTGCTTGAGCGCCGTTGCCACCCCCGCATCCGCGTGGGCGTTGATGAAGGTTTTGGCGAACTGGGTGACCTCTGACGGGTCCTTGCCGAAGCTGCGGCCATGGCGGCCGATGACGGGGTTGGCCGGATAGGTATCAAGATCCACCACAGGGCCGAGGTTGACGGTGAAGCCAAGGTCGGACAGGGCGCCGGCCATTGCCGAATAGGTGCTGCTTGCGCGCGCCAGCGAGGTTTTCGCCACATCGCGGGGGGCGGGCGTGTCGGGAAGGCCTTCTGAGGGGCGAAGGCGCATGACCTTGCCGCCCTCCTGATCCACAGCAACCAAGGCAGGCAGGTTCGGATTTGCCGTTGCGAAGGCTTCGTTCATGGCACGCACATCGCCAGCGGACGCAACGTTGTGGCGGAAGTAGAGGACACCGCCGATGGACCCTTCGCCAAGGGCTGCAACGGTCTCCTTCACGCCGGCATCTTCAAGGGTGCGGCCTGAGAAGCTGACGACGAGGAGCTGGCCGGCCATGTCCGCAAGGGAGGCTTGGCGTAGCTGGCGGGGAAGTGCGGCCCACAACAGTTCCGGATGGCGTGGGGTGCACCCTGTGTGAAGGCTGTCCGCAAGGCCTGGCTTAGGCGCTGGCAGAGGGAAAGTGCCTGACGGTCGTTCGATCAACCCGTCAATGGGCGG
>JBCDCF010000517.1:0-3425 GCA_039182345.1 Pseudomonadota bacterium | reverse complement strand
GGCGGACGGATGAGGGCCGCGCCGTCCCCAGAGCCCTCTGCGGCTCGGCCTGTAACATCCACCCAAACACCACTTACCGGCGGACGCGAACACGCGCCGGCGCCACGAAGGAGGACGTCCCTATGAGATCTGCAATCCTTGCCGGCGCTGCGTTTGCGGCGCTGGGTCTGGCGGCTCCCGCACAGGCCGCCACCATCTGCTTTGCCTTCCAGGACCTTGAGACGGAGTTCTGGGTGGCCGGCCACCAGGCCATCACCTCCACCTTGAAGGATCAGGGCCACACCGTCATCGAGCGCAACGCCAACGAAGACGCCAACCGCCAGCTTGAGCAGGTGCGCGACTGCATCGCCCAAGGGGTGGACGGCATCATCATCATCCCCCAGGACGGTGAGAGTGCCGTTACCATTGTCGGCGAAGCGCAGGACAATGACGTGCCCATCGCCGTCTTCAACCGTCCGCCGTCCGACCTTTCGCGCGGGATCGTCGTTGTGGCGGACAATGCCACCATCGCCGAACAGGCGGTCTCTCACCTGGCCGACGTGGCGCTGTCCAACGCCGGCGATGGCGACACCCTCCAGCCCCTCATCCTTGTGGGCGACTTGGGTGACCCCAATGCGGTCGGCCGCAAGGAAGGCTTTTACGCCGCCATCGAAAAGCACGGCGACCGGTTCGCCACCCCCATCGAGGTGGCAACGGAATGGGATGCGGCAACTGCGCTTGCCAACCTTGAGGCCGCCGTCACCGCAAACCCCGACATCGACCTCATCTTCACCTCGTCGGACTTTCTGTTTCCCACCATCCGCTCCGTGCTTGAGCCCCGTGGGATGTGGAAGACGAAAGGTGAGGACGGTCACGTGGTGCTGGGTGGGCTCGACGGCGATGCCACGGCCTGCCAGCTCATCAAGGACGGGTATGTGGAAGCGACCGGCGTCCAGGACCTTTACTTTGAGGCCGACCAGGCCCTTTCAGCCATCCTGAAAGCCATCGAAGACGGCGAGTATGCCCCCAACCAGGTGATCGAAGATCCTGGCTTTGCCCTGACGTCGGCCAATATCGGCGATCGTGAGATGGATATGTGGGGCTGCGTCCTCCTCGCCGACGGCTTCTTGAACAAGTAAGCGAGACGATCCTGTGAGCGATACGGTGCCTGGCGCGTCCCCCCCATCCGTCCCCGGTCCCATGGGATCGCAGGAAGGGGAGGGCGCGGCAGGCGCTCCCGACACGACGCCTGCGCGGGGGATGGCCTCCCGCCTTGCCCGGCGCGCAGGCGACCTGTTCTTGTCGGACTATTTCGTCCTCTACCTGTCCCTTGCCTACGTCCTGTTCCTGATCCCGTTCTTGCCGACCCTCTCCAACCCGGCGAACCTTTCCAACGTCTTGAGCAACATGTGGCCGCTCTTGGTGGTGGCGGTGGGGCAGACCTTTGTCCTCACCATTGCGGGGATCGACCTCAGCCAAGGCTCCGTCATCGGCCTTAGCAGTGTGGTGGGCGGGGCGCTGATGGCAACGGCGGCCTCAGGCGCGGTGCTTGCCAATGCGCCGCTCTGGGGCATTGTTCTGACCGAAAGCGGCGGGCCGCTCGCCACCGTCCCCTACGGCGTCTTTCTTGCCATTGTTGCAATGCTCGTCACCGGCCTCATTATCGGGGCCATCAACGGCATCAGCGTTGCCTACCTCAACATGCCGCCCTTCATGGTGACCTTGGTGGGGCTGATCGCGTTCGGCGCCTTTGCCATCTGGCTCACCCAGTCGGAGAACATCCGTCCCTTGCCGGAAAGCTTCATCCAGCTTGGCAAGGGCGACATCGTCTCGGTCTATCTGGGCGAGCAGGACGAACCGCGCATTCCGCGGCGGGAGATCTATTCGTTCATCACCTACCCGGCCGTCATCGCCATCTCCATTGCCGTTCTGGCGCACCTTTTGTTATCGCGCACCGTGTTCGGCCGCTATGTGGTGGCCATCGGTGCCAACAGGCGGGCGGCGGAGATTTCGGGCGTCCCGGTCCGCAAGGTGATTGTCGCCGTCTTCATGATTTCCGCGCTCTGTGCTGCGGCGGGCTCCATCCTTTATTCGGCGCGCCTTGAAGCGGGGCGACCCACCCTCGGGGAAGGGGCGTTCCTGCTGGACGTGATTGGCGCGGTGGTGATTGGCGGCACCAGCCTGTTTGGCGGCAAGGGCAAGATCATCTGGACGGTGTTCGGCGTCCTGTTTTTCGTCCTGTTGTCCAACACCTTGAACCTCATGAACCTCTCCTCCTTCCACATCGACATGGTGAAGGGCGGCGTCATCCTTGCAGCGGCCATGTTGGACGTCTTGCGAACACGGTTGATGCAGGGGCGCGCCACATGACGGCGCTCATCGGGTTTGAAGACCTGTCGAAGATCTTCTTTGGCGTTCACGCGGTGGAGGGGGTCTCGTTTGCCGTTGAGGAGGGCGCGGTCCTCGGCCTCATCGGCGAGAACGGGGCCGGCAAATCCACCTTGATGAACATGGTGGGCGGCGTCGTCCCGCCCACATCAGGGCGGATGGTGTGGCGGGGGGAGGCCTATGCGCCACGCAACGCGGCGGAGGCGAGCGCCAGGGGCGTTGCTTTCATCCACCAGGAGCTGAACCTTTTCTTCAACCTGACGGTGGCGGAAAACCTTTTCGTCGACGACTTTCCCAAACGCCTCGGGTTGATCGACAGACGCACCATCCGCGCCCGTGCCAAAGCGCTGATGGACGAGCTGGACCTTGAGGTCTCGCCCGATGCCTTGATCGAGGATTTGTCGCCAGGCGAGCGGCAGCTGGTGGAGATTGCCAAGGCCCTGCACAGGGACGCCGCGCTCATCATCTTTGACGAGCCCACCACCTCGCTCACCCCGCGGGAGACGACGCGGCTCTTTGAGGTGATCGGCAGGCTGAAGGCCGCGGGCCGCACCATCATCTATATCAGCCACGTGCTTGCCGATGTGGCACAGCTTTGCGACACGGTGGCGGTGCTGCGCGACGGCAAGCTTGTGGCCACAGGTCCTGCGGCCGAGTTTGACATCCCCGCCATGATCCGCGCCATGATCGGGCGGGAGCTGTCGGGCCTGTTTCCCGACAAGCACCACACGCCGGGGGGGAGCGTCGTCCTTCATGCCGATGGGTTGTCCCAGCCTGGTGTTCTCCACCAGGTTTCCTTCAGCGTGCACGAAGGGGAGATCCTTGGGCTATTCGACCTCATGGGGTCGGGGCGCACGGAGTTGGCGCGCATACTCTTCGGCCTCGACCCTGTGGCAGACGGCACGGTGATGCTGGGCGATGCGCCGCTCAACGGCGGCCCGCGCGAGCGCATTGCCTCAGGCCTTGCCTTCGTGACGGAGAACCGGCGGGAGGAGGGCCTGCTGATGGAGACACCCATTGCGGAGAACTTCAGCCTTGTCTCGCTCCCCTCGTTTGCC
>JBCDCF010000516.1:0-3431 GCA_039182345.1 Pseudomonadota bacterium | reverse complement strand
CGGCGCGTGTTCGCGTCCGCCGGTAAGTGGTGTTTGGGTGGATGTTACAGGCCGAGCCGCAGAGGGCTCTGGGGACGGCGCGGCCCTCATCCGTCCGCCTCCTCGTCCGTGTCTTGGCCGAAGAAGAGGAGGCAGCCGTCAGGGTCCTTCACGTGGAACTCGCGCATGCCGTAGGGTTGGTTGAAGGGACGGCGCAGGCGACCGTCCGGCAGCTCTTCCAGACGCGGAGCAAGGCTTGCGTAAAACCCGTCCACATCCCGCACCGTGATGTAGATGGCAATGTTGTTGGCGGTGGCCTTCAACACCTCCTCGCTGTCGGTGAGGACGAGCTGCACGACCGCATTGCCGCGGCGCACCATGGCAAAGGTGCCGTCACCGGCAACGAAGGCGGCGTCGAAGCCCAGAATATCGGTGTAGAATCGCACGGTCTGCGCGACGTTGCGCACGGGGACAATGGTGGCTGCGTGTTCGATATGAGGGTCGCTCATCGGCCGTCGCCTTCCGTTTGGTCCATGGTGTCACCGCGCTCCATCGCGGTGATCAGACCTTACCAGGGTGGCAGATGTCCTTGACCGAGCTCAGCACCGCTTCGGGCGCAAACACGCGGTCCAACCACCCCTCCTTGAAGATCAACGGCCGTGCTTCATTGATGGCGTGTAGCGCCCCGTCGGAAAACTTGCCTTCGGGGAAAATGCCGAACGCGATCGCAAGCTCGATGTTGAGGTGGCCGAGCATGAAGTCATGGGCGGCCTGTTCGGGAACGCCGCGGCGGATGGCTTCATCCGTTGCCTCGCGCAATGCAAGGGCCAGCGTGGCACCGACCGTCTCGGAGAGCGCGGGCTCAAGGATGGCCATCTGCTCCACCGTCATTCTGTGGGAGCGCATGACGGGCTTATAGATCTCCCGCGCCACCTCTTCGCACAGGGCATAGTCCTCGTCCGGCCCCTGCATCAGCGCGCAAACAATGTGCTGCTTGGCAAGGACACCGCCGAAGAAGTCGTGCCGGTTGTCCCCGTCCTCGTCGTTGAAGATGGGCGGATGGCAGGGGTGGGTGACGAAGTAGGTCACGTCCTCACGCTCGGGCAACTCGCCGGCGTGGGGCGCGGCCGCGTCCAGCATGATAATGGCCGCACCGGAGGGAACATCGTTGATGATTTCGTGGGTGATCTTGCCGATCAAACGGTCGGGGGTGGCCATGACAATCACGTCGGCATCGCGGATGGCACTGTCCTTGTCCAGGCACTGTTGACCGGTTGCGGCCACAAGACGGTCCCGACCCGCCTCCGACGGCTCCACAGGCGAGACGGTGAAACGCGTGTCCATGAGGTTTGTGGCAAGGCGCACGCCCATTTTGCCGCCTGCCCCAAGCAGTGCGATCTTGGTCATGATGTTCTCCCTGGGCCGCCGGCCCTCAGTCGTTCAAAAAAGTCGGGCGGGCCCATCTGGCCGCCTTTCAGGACAATCTCCAGGCCGTCGGTGGAGGGGTCCTCGCCGTGGCCGGTGAGGAGCGCGGCGCCTGGCACAAGGGGCGCCTTGGCCGTGACTGCATCAAGCCCAAGGGCCTGTGCGGCGTGACTTGATGTGTCACCGCCGGCAATGGCGGCGCGGCGCAGGCGGCCCGTGCGCACCACCGCGCTCAACACTGCGCCAAGGCCTTCGCCGAGGCGCCTGTTCACCTCGCCGCCATCCACACCCGCCGCGGCCACCGCCTCCCCAAAGCGGGCGACGGCAGGGTCGTGTGGACCGCGGGCGGTGTAGATCAACGGGTCGCGCCCGTTGGAAAGGGCCGAAAGCGCCTTGGTGACAGCATCTTCCCTGGCGCGCGCGAAGGCGCCTTTGTCGAGGGCCGCGGTCGCATCAAGGGGGATGGCGGCAAAACCGTTGGCTTCGGCCAAGCGGATCTGTTCAGCGGTGATGGGCGAACATGAACCAGACACCACCGCCACCCGTGACGCCTTCACCGGCGCCGCGCGCGGCGGATCGGGCGCAATACCGGCTTTTCGCCAGGCGGCAATCAGCGCGTACTCCACCCCCTGGGAGCCGAGAGCAAACACAGGCGTTTGAAGCGCCTCCTGCCAGATCACCTCGCCGGCCGCGCAAAGGGTCTCATCGTCCACCACGTCGAAGGCGAGGATGGTGTTGCCTGCCGTACGCTCACGGGCGAGCGCGGCAGCCCCCTCACCGGCCTTCAGGCTGCGAAGGTCGACAAGGCCCACCTCCTTGTCGGTCTGGCGGGAGAGGTGCCGGCGCACGTCAGCCTCGTCCATGGGGGTCACGGGGTGGGTGGCCATGGTGGGGTGACGGTCGAGCCTGTGGACCCCATCGCCTGCGGCAGCAAACAGTGTGCCGAACGCCTGGTAGCGGCCAATGGCAGGCGCTGCGAGAAGAAGAGGCGCCCACCCGCCCCCGGCCAAGCCGATATCCGCCGCGCGGCCGATGGACCCCACATGGGGGGCGCTGTCGAAGGTGGAGCAGACCTTGTAGTGGATCAATGGCGCACCGGTTTGCCGCAACGCCGTGAAGATGGCCGGCAGGTGTGCGTCCATCCATTCGGGCGAACGCGAGCGTGCATCCCCCGCAACGCCGATGGCGCCAAGGGGACCGAAGCGCGACAGGGCCGCCGCATCAGGCGCCTTGAAGAACAGCGCCGTCGGCACCCCGGCAAGGGCCAGCACCTCCATAACCGCGGCGGACCCCGTAAAATCATCGCCGTACCAGGCGACGAGGGGGCCCTCAGGCAGTCTCACCGGCCGACACCTGCCGCAGCGCGCAGGGCGGGCCGGGTCTCGGCGTAGGTTTCAAGGGGAATGCCTTCCATCGCCGCCTGCCAAGCATCGCGCAGGCTCGCCACCCCTGCGGCAGGCCCGTCGGGGTGAGCCATGATGCCGCCGCCGGCCGCATAGATGAGGTCCGGCGAGCCGAGCGCCTTGTAGGTGCCCGCCGCCTGGCGCACAGTCTGGCCCGAAGAAAACACGGGCATGGCCACGCACGGCTTATGAGGGAACAACGGTGTGAGGCAGGTGCGGGCGGACGCGACAACGCTGTCATCGTCCTCGCAAAACTTGTTGGCGAGGCCGTTGACGTGCATGTGGTCGGCCCCTGCAAGCCGCCAGAATTTCTGCCAGGCCACGTAAGAGAACCCCAGCAACGGGTGGCGCGACAGTGCCCCCCAGCCGTTGCGGTGGGCGTGGATCGGTAGCTGCGCATGGCGGGCGATGGACGAAAACCCCGACAGTCCGACAGAATTGAGGCTGACCATGATGCAGGTGCCGCCGGCCGCCTCCACCAGGTCGTGCCTGGCGCGCATCTCGTCCACCTCACCGGTGAGGTTGAAGGCGTACATGACGCGCTTTCCTGTGCGCTCGGCGTGCTGGTTGATGACGGCCATCACCGCCTTCACCCTCTCCTCGAACGGGCAGGAGGGACCATCG
>JBCDCF010000515.1:0-3439 GCA_039182345.1 Pseudomonadota bacterium | reverse complement strand
GCCGCGGGCGGCCAAAGCGTCGATGTTGGGGGTTTTGACGAAGGGGTGGCCATAGCACCCCGCCACGTTGCGGTTGTGCTCGTCTGAGAGGATGAACAGGACGTTCCTCCCCCGCTGTTGCGATGACACAGGTGCACCTCTCCCGGCCGGTTCCCACGATGGTGAGAAAAAGCCTACGTTGGCCGGGTCATTCTCAGAAAGCGCGAAGGAGGCACTGGATCATGCCATTCTGGAATGGCTTACTGCCCGCGCCCAAACGCCCACCCAAAGGGGAGAGGACCAACGCGCCATGGAAATCCAACACATCCGCTTTGTGCGCGCGGTGGCGGACCTCAACAACATTTCCGCCGCCGCGCGGGAGTTGGGGCTGACCCAGCCGGCCCTCACCAAAATCATCTCGCGGGTGGAGGACCAAGTGGGCGCCAAGCTCTTCGACCGTGGTCCGCGGGGTGTCACGCTCACCCCCTTCGGCGAAGTGTTTTTGCAGCGCATGGCCTTGGTGGAGCATGAGTTCACCATGCTGGACAAGGAGGTACGGGCGCGCAAATCCGGCCTGTCGGGCACCATCACGCTGGGCGTCGGGCAGTTTTGGCTCGGCCGCATCCTGCCCCTTGTCATCGCGCGGCTCGCCGAGACCACCCCCGACGTTCAGGTGAAGATCTACACAGGCGCCAGGGAAGACCTGCTTGAGCGGCTGAAGCGGGGCGAGGTGGACGTGATGCTCGCCCGCATCACCGACGATTTGCCCGATGGCATGGACGGCGAGGCCCTTGCAGAGGTGCGCATGTTCGTGATGGCCCGCAAAGGCCACCCTTTGGAACAGGCCGAGATCGTCACCCCAGACACCCTGTCGCCTTTTGGCTGGATCCTTCCGCCCCTCACCGACCCCACCATCCGCTACGCCTTCACCGATGTGGGTGTGGCGCCGCCTTTGGCCCGGCTGGAAGCGGTGTCCCACAACCTCATCTACAGCATTCTCCAGGCCTCGGACATGGTCACCATCGTGCCGGACATGACGGCCAATGCCGTGCCTGAGGGGCTGTGCAGGCTGCGTGCGGAGTGGCTGCAATGGTCCTGCAGTGTTGGGGTGATCCGCTATCCTGATCGCTCGCTCCTTCCCTGTTGCGAGGCGTTTTTGACCGCCCTTCGCGCGGCCACCGAAGGTCTTGGCACGCAGCGGACAGGCGTTCGGGCGGCGGCCTGAGCGCGGGCGGCCCATCCCCCTTCTGTTGCATGGCAGTGAAACCAAAACGTCACTTGCCCGGGCCCGCAGCGCGGGGTATTCAGCCGGCAAATCAACCCCGTTTTGCAGCCGCCCCTGGTGCGATCTGCGCACCCATGAGGAGCAGCGATGCCGTTCAACTATGAAAAGTCCGCCACCCACCGATTGGCCCAGGCGGCAAAGGCCCAGCGTGTACGCTCAGGCGCGCACTTGTCCTCCCTCGGGTTGCACCCCGGCCAGGAAGTGGTGCTCAAAGCGCTCGCCACCGACGACGGGCGCACCATGACCGATCTGGCCCAGCACCTTGGCGTCCAGCCCCCCACCGTCACCAAAATGGTGACCCGCCTTGCCGCTTACGGCTTCGTGGTGCGCCAGGCGTCGGACAAGGATGGCCGCCTTGCCCGCGTCTTCCTGACCGAGACCGGCCGCGCGCTGATCGACGATGTGGACAAGACGTGGAAGCGGCTGGAACGCGAGGCCTTGAAGGACTTTGACGAGAAAGACCGCAAGCGCCTGCGCAAGCTGTTGAAGAAGATGGAGCGCAACCTCCACTCCGCCAACGGCAAGGGCGGCAAAGCCCTCCCTGATGATGATGACGACGATCCGGACCCTGAAGACCTGACGTCTTGATCACACCGCTGCGCCCTGTGCCAACGGCCCATCCGTGCCGCTGACCCCATGGCGGTGACCCAATCGGGCGAGGCGGGACTGGCCGTCCGCGGCATCCTCCTCATGTCCGCCGCAGCGGGCCTGTTCTCGTGCCTTGATGCGACGGCGAAGTATCTTGGCCAGTCCATGGACCCTGCCGAGGTGGTCTGGCTGCGCTACACCTTCCACGTGATCCTGCTTGGGATTTTCCTGCGGGTGTGGAGCCACCCGGCCGCGTTCAAGACCCAAAAGCCCGTCATGCAGGTCCTGCGCGGGCTGACACTGCTGGGCTCCACAACCTTTAACTTCTGGGCGCTGCAGTATCTGCAATTGGCCGAGGCAAGCGCCATCATGTTCGCAGGCCCCCTCGTGGTGACGGCCCTTGCCGGCCCCCTCCTTGGCGAACAGGTGGGTGTGCGCCGCTGGATTGCCGTCGGCATCGGCTTCATCGGCGTCCTTGTGGTGACGCGCCCTGGCGCTGGGGCCATGCACTGGGCCGCCTTCCTGTCCATGGGCGCCATGCTGAGCTACGTTTTCTACGCCATCCTCACCCGCCGCATGGGCGGAACGGAAAGCTCTGAAAGCCTGTTGATGCTGTCAGCGCTGGTGGGGGTGGTGGCGCTCTCTCCCGTTGCCCCAAGCGCGCTCATGAACCTTGAAGGCTGGCATTGGGGGCTCGCTGTTCTCATGGGGGCGCTCGGTGCCACGGGCCACTACGCGCTTGTGGTCGCCCACAGGATTACGTCGGCCTCCCTCCTCGCCCCCTTCATCTACACGCAGATGATCTGGATGATCACCTTCGGGTACATCATCTTCAACGACGTGCCCGATGTTTGGACATTGAGCGGCACGGCCATCATCGCTGGCGCAGGGCTCTACATCCTCCACCGCGAGAGGGTGCGTGGCCGCCAAGCCTCCGTGTCGGACCCAGCGGTGCAGTAGCACTCAGTAGGTGGCGCGCCCGCCCGACAGGTCGAACACTGCGCCTGTGGCAAAGCGGTTGTCTTCGCTTGCAAGCCAGGCGATGAGGGCCGCGGCCTCATCCAGCTCAAGAAAGCGCCCGCGCGGGATCTTGGACAGCATGTAACCGATGTGCTCTTCGCTCATCTGGTCGAAAATGCGGGTGCGTGCGGCGGCGGGCGTTACGCAGTTCACCGCCACATCCACATCCGCCAGCTCCTTGCCGAGGGACTTGGTAAAGCCGATCACCCCTGCCTTAGAGGCCGAGTAGGCGGATGCATTGGGGTTGCCTTCCTTGCCTGCCACAGAGGCAATGTTGACGATCCGCCCATACCCCCGCTCGCGCATGGACCCCACGACCACCTTGTTGACGTGGAAGGTCCCATTCAAATTGATGGCGCAGATCTTGTGGAACTCCTCCACGGGGTAATCCGCAACGGTGGCGTTCATCCCGGCAATCCCTGCCGAGTTCACCACCACGTCGACGGGGCCGAACGCCTCAACGGTCGCCTTGTGGGCCGCCTCGACGGACGCAAAGTCGGCCACATCGCATGAAAAGGATTGCCCACCGATGGCCTCGGCATGGCGGTCGGCGAGGGTACGATCAAG
>JBCDCF010000514.1:0-3440 GCA_039182345.1 Pseudomonadota bacterium | reverse complement strand
GCGACGACAGCGGGATTGCCGCCATCGTAAGTGACGTGCTTGTAGTCGCCGCCCACAACACCTTTCAGCGCGTCGGCCGCCGCGTGGCCCGAAGAGCCTGCGCCAGCGGTGGCAATGGTCACCCTGCCGTCCTTCATGGCAGCCACAAAGTCGGCCATGGTCTGATAGGGCGAGTCAGGGTTGACGGCGACGAGAGGCACGTTGGTGACGGTGTTGTAAAGCCGCCAGTCATCCACCCAGGTGTCCCACTGGCCAAGCAGCTTGTAGGTGCCCAGCTGCTTGGGCGCGCCTGCGGCCCAGGTGTAGCCGTCGCGCGCCGCCTCAAAGGCATTCTTCTTGCCGATGGAGCCCGATGCGCCCGGCTGATTGACGATGACCACCCTTTGGCCCAGCTCGTCCTCAAGAACGCCAGCGGTCACACGCGTCACCTGGTCGGTGGCGCCGCCAGCGCCCCAGGGGACGATGATGGTGATGGGTTTGTCGGGCGTCCACGCATAGTCCCCTGCAAAGGCAGGCACCGCGACCGCGAGCGCTGCGGCGGTGATGAGCAAACGTTTCATGTTGTCCTCCAACTTATGCGCCCACGGGCCTTGGTGGCCGGGGCGTGGTTTGGCCGGGCCTAATCGACGCCCAGCAGGTCGTAAACGCGGCGCGTGTAGGCGCCGAACTCTGGAGATTGGCGCATATCGAGGCGCCTTGGATAGGGAAGATCGATGGCGAAGTAGTCGGCCATGCGCGCAGGCCCTGCCGTCAGCACCGCCACGTGCGAGCCCATCAACACAGCCTCCTGGATGGAGTGGGTGACGAACAGGATCGTCTTGCGGCTTTCTTGCCAGATGCGCAGGAGCTCAAGGTTCATGCGCTCCCGGGTGAGCGCGTCGAGGGCGCCGAAGGGCTCGTCCATCAACACCACTTTGGGGTCGTGCACGAGGGCGCGGGCAATGGCCGCGCGCTGCTGCATGCCGCCCGACAGCTCGTAAGGGCGGTTGGTCTCAAACCCTTCAAGCCCGACGAGGCGCAAAAGGTCCTGTGCCCGCTCGCGCGCCGCCTTCATGGGAAGGCCGAGGATTTCGGCCGGAAGGAGCACGTTGTCCATGACGTTGCGCCACTTCAACAAAAGCGGCTGTTGAAACACCATCCCCACATCCCGCCCCGGTGTGAAGGGGTGGTCATTGTCGCCAATCTCCACCGTGCCGCCATCGTGGCCGTGAAGGTCGGCAAGGATTTTCAGCACCGTCGTCTTGCCGCAGCCCGACGGGCCGACGAGGGAGACTAGCTCGCCCTCAGCCACATTCATGGTGACGTCCGAGACGGCCACGAACTCCTGCCCTGCGCTGCGGTAGACCTTGCGCACATTGGCAAGGCGGATGAAGGGGGCCGCGTTCATGCAAGCCAGCGCGATCGGTTGTCAGCCACGAACCCATCGTCCGTCAGTGCGGGATAGGCAGCGCTCACACGGGTGATCGCCTCCGCCTGCCCGGGGCTCAGCCCTTCCTCTGGGTCAAGTAGCACCATGTTGTCCAGAAGCCCTTGGCGCCGCAACACTTCGTGGCAGCCTGCAATGCAGCCGTGAAAGCCGTTGTGAACGTCAAACAGCGCGCCGTTGGCATCGGTGAGCGCCACGTCCAGCGCCATCAAGTCAAGGGGGACCGTGCCGCTCTCCACCGCGTCGTGGGCGCGCGCCAAAAGGTCCACGGCCGCCTTGGTCCACACCGACCATTGGCCCAAAAGCCCACCTTTGATGCGCAAGGTCTGCCGGCCCGACGGCGTTTCCATCACGTAAGGGGTCAAAAGGTCGAGGAGGATGTGATCGTCATTGCCCGTATAAAGGGTGATGCGGTCCGCCGCCCCTGCCTCTGCGACGCCGCGCACCACATCGATGGTGCGGTAGCGGTCGAACGGGGCCATCTTGATGGCAATCACATTGTCGATGGCCGCAAATCGGGCCCAGAAGGCGGCCGAAAGCTCGCGCCCTCCCACCGCCGTCTGAAGGTAAAAGCCCACAAGGGGAATGGCCTCGGCAACCCTTTCGCAGTGGGCGATGAGGGCGTCTTCGTCCGCATCCCCCAAGGCCGCCAGCGACAGGAGGCCTGCGTGATAGCCAAGGTCGTTGGCAGTCTGCGCCTCGCCAAGGGCCTGGCGGGTGGGGCCGGCAAGGCCAGCAATCATCACAAGGGGACGGTCGGTCCAGGCGGCAGCGGTCTCAGCGGCAAGGGTGAGGACGGGGGCGTAAAGACCGGCCTCGCGAATGGCAAATTGCGTTGTGTGAACGCCAACGGCGAGACCGCCGGACCCAGCATCGATATAGTAGCGTGTGAGGGCCCTTTGGCGGCGCTCATCGAGGCGGCGCATGTCGTCAAGGGCAAGGGGATGGGCCGGGATCACCGCGCCGCGTGACACGATGGCGGACACATTCGCCGGGATATCGCTGCGGTGGGCGCTCATGGCTTGGGAGGTCTGTTTGCCGTTGACAGCCAACGCCGCTGGCCGCACCGTGGAGTAACCATACGGTTACAATGGACGATGCCGCGCGCCCCGTCAATCCGGCGCGACAGGCGCAATTTGGGGAGGACGACGATGCGCAAACCCTTGATGATGGCCGGTGCCTTGGCGCTCGCGCTCACACCGCTCAGCGCAGCCGCCGAGGACAAGACCGATGTCAATTTCATCCTCAACTGGATCGCTGGCGGCGACCATGCGCCGTACTACTACGCGCTCCAGGAAGGGTGGTATGACGATGCCGGCATCGATCTGACCATCGAACAGGGCAAAGGCTCCACCCTTGCGGCCCAGCGCACGGGGATCGGCCAGAGCGAGATCGGCCTTGCCGACCTTGGCACGGCGCTCGTGGCCAAGGGCAAGGGCGCGGACTTCGTGGCGGTGATGAACATCTACGCCAACTCCCCCTATGGGATGTATTGGCTGAAGTCCTCAGGCATTGAAACGGTGAAGGACTTTGAGGGCCGCAAGATCGGCAACCCGCCCTGGGATGCGGCCCGCGCCATGTGGCCGGCCCTTGCCAAAGCCGTTGAGATGGACCCCGATTCGGTGCGCTGGGTGAACGTTCAGCCCAACGCCAAGCTGGCGGGCCTGAAGTCCGGCGCCATTGACGTGACGACGAGCTTTTACAACATCCACCACATCTTCGAGCGCGAGCTTGGCGATGACATGGGCTTCTTCGCCTGGAAGGAGCACGGCATCAATCCTTACGGCAACTCCATCATCGTCAACGGTGAGTTCCTGGCCGAGAACGAAGACGCGGTGAAAGCGTTCGTTGACGTGACCCAGCGCGCCTTCCGTCAGTGTGTGGAAACGCCCGAGCCTTGCATCGACGCTCTTGTGGAGGCCAACACGGGTCTGCAGAAGGATAACGAGCTGCAGAACTGGGGCCTTGTGGTGGAATTGATGACCGACGAGACGTCCACCACCAAGGGTCTCGG
>JBCDCF010000513.1:0-3443 GCA_039182345.1 Pseudomonadota bacterium | reverse complement strand
GTAGCCGTCTTCGTCCCCGGGCCGTAAAGGCTCCTCGAACCAGATATAGCCTTCCGCGGCGAGGGCCCCGCCCACACGCACAGCCTCATCGAGGGTAAAGGCCCAGTTGGCATCGGCGCAAAGGTTGGCCTCACCCGCCCGGGCCCGCACCCGCTCAATCCTGCGGCAGGCAGCGTCGACCGGCCCTGCGATTTTCACCTTCAACGCACTGAAACCGCGAGCCAGGAAGGCGGCCACTTCATCGTCCGCCCGCCCTTCGTCCGCCCAGTTGATGGACGCGGCGTAGACCGGAACGGCCTTGCGCCCCACCCCGCCCAAAAGGTCGGCGATGGGAAGGCCCGCCACTTTCCCCAAAATGTCCCACAGGGCAATGTCGACGGCGGCGATCGCCTCCATCAACACGCCGCCCGAGCGACCCGAAAACGCGCGGCTCATGGCTGGCCACAGAGCGCCGATGGCGGTTGCCTCCTGCCCCACAAGGCGCGGCTTCAAGGCGGTGTCAATCACCTCCACGGCAGCATTTGGTGCAAAGCGGGACAGCGCCTCGCCGACGCCCGAGACGCCGCTTTGCGTCACCACCTCCACCAGCACGATGGAGACGGCCTCGTAGCGGCCCCATGCGGTCTCATTGGGGCGGGCCAGACGGTGGGTGAGCGGATGGGCGCGCACGTCGGCAATGATGTGACCGTCCGGCGAACCCATGGATCGACCTGCCCTCCCGCTGCGCGCTGGCGTTCATGCCGTCTATCGAATGCCTTTCAACTTAGCAACTGAAAAACCTAGTTGCTAAGTTTTCATGGCTCTGATAGGTCCCATTCAGCCGTCATCGACCTCGCCTGACCGCGCCCATTGCGGGAGGGCGGAGTGCTCGTCGCGGCCGTTCGCAAACTGCCCACCCGCCGGAACGCGCGGCAGAAAGGGTGTGCCAGGGGGTCGTCATGGCCGTGGAACCGGACAACAGGCAGACCTTTCAAACGCGGGTGGAGATGCCTGCAAAGCTTGCCGATTCGGTCTCAGACGCCATTGCGGACGCCCTCTTCGACGGCCGCTTCGCCCCAGGCGACCCGCTGCCGTCGGAAGGGGTGATCGCCAAGGAATTCGGCGTCAGCAAACCCATCGCCAGGGAGGCGTTGCGCCAACTGGCAGGCGCCGGCCTCATCCACACCCAGCAAGGCAAGGTCGCCCGCGCCCGTGCGCTGAATGGCGAGCCTCTCGGCCGGTTTTACGGCTACGCGGTGCGCTCCAGCCTGACGCGCCTGCGCGAAGCCAACGAGATGCGGCTCGTGGTGGAAACGGGCATCGCCCAGCTTGCCGCCCGCCGCCAGGCCCAACCAGGGCTTGATGCCATGAGCGAAGCCATTGCCATGATGGAGGCCGGCGTCATGGACTCAGCCGCCTTCACCAAGGGCGACATTGCCTTCCACAAGGGCATGGCGCTCGCCACGGGCAACAGGATGATCGAGATCCAGATGGAGGGCCTGCGCGCCGTCCAGCGCGAGGTCTCTGAGCTATTCTCCCGCCGCTCCAACCGCACCAAGGCCGATTGGAAGGCAACGGTGGAGCGTCACCGCGCCATCCTCACAGCCATCGCAGAGGGGCAGGAGCGGGCCGCAGAACGCGCCATCCACGCCCATTACGATGCTGCCGACATTGCCTCCTTCGAGGTGGCTGACGCCCTTTCCAACGGCACCGCGAAGGATGGCCGCCGATGATGGGCGCCACGTCCCTCAGTGGCCGCACGGCCCTTGTGACGGGGGGCGACGGGGGTGTCGGCGGCCCCCTTGCACTCGCCTTGGCAAAGGCCGGCGCCGACCTCATCATCCACCATTGTGGCAACGAGGATGGCGGCCGCCATGTGGCCGAAGAGGCGCGGGCGATGGGCCGGTCGGCCACCGTCCACGAGGCGGACTTTCAGGACAAAGGCGCCGCCGAAGCCCTTGCCCGCACGGTGCTTTGCGATGGCGGCAGGGTCGACATTCTTGTTGCAAGCGCTGCCATCGAGCATCGCCGCCCTTGGGAAGACGCAGACGCTGACCATGTGGCGCGGCATGTTGCGGCCAACTTCACCTCACTCCTTGATCTTTGCCGCATCCTCGTCCCGCCCATGGGTGCGCGGGGGTGGGGGCGCGTCCTTGCCATCGGCAGCATCCTTGCCACACGCCCCCGTGCCGAGACGGTGGTCTACGCCGCACTCAAATCCGCGCAGCTGACCGCAATTGCCGCCCTTGCGAGGGACGTTGCGCCTCTTGGGGTCACCCTCAACGTCCTGTCGCCAGGGGCCATCCGGACAGACCGCAACACCCGCAACTATGAGGACAAAGCCTTCCACGCTGCCGTTGTGGCGAAGATCCCCATCGGGCGACCGGGGACGGCGGAGGACCTTACGGGCCCTGCCCTCCTGCTTTGCTCAGATGCGGCCGGCTACGTCACAGGCATCAACCTGCCGGTGGACGGCGGCTGGGGCATAGGCGACCCGTCAGGGTCGCTGCCAACACCATCATGACACCCGCGTGCCGACCCGTCGCGGCAACGCACAACCACAAGACCAAGATCAAGGGAGAGAAGGACATGAGGCAGACACGCACCATGAGACCCATCAAAGCCATGGTCGCCGCCAGTGCGCTGACCATTGCCGCCTCGGTAGGCGCATCCGCCGACGAGCTGCGCTTCACCGTTTGGACGGGGAACGATGCCCACCTTGCCATGCTGAACGGCATTGCCGAGAGCTTCGAGGCCGAGCACCCCGGCGTCGACGTGGTGTTTGAGACCATTCCGGCCGGCGACTATGTCCAAAAGCTCACCTTCCAGCTCGCCGGCGGCAACCCGCCAGACCTTGGCTGGATGTTCGAAGATGCCGCCCCTGCCTTTGCCGCAGCAGGCGTGTTGGAGGATGTGGGCCCTGCCCTGCGCGAGGCGGACGGCTACGACCTTGACGACTTCTCCGCCCCCGCCATGACCCTTTGGGCCAATGGCGACACCGTCCATGGCGTGCCGTTCTCCACCTCGCCCTTCATGGTCTACTACAACAAGACCATGTTCGACGAAGCGGGGCTGGACGACCCCCTCACCCAGGCCAACAACGGCACCTGGGACATGGATGCCTTCCGCGCCACGGCCAAAGCCCTTGCCGAGAAGGGCGAAGCCTGGGCCTTCGACTTCAAGGACGGGCAAGGCTACGACACGCGCATCATGCACGCCTTGATGCCGCCCATCCGTGCCCATGGCGGCTATGCCTGGAAGGACGGCGAGTGCGGGTTCGACAACCCCGAGGCGGTGGCTGCCGTCAAACAACTCCACGAGATGGTGTTTGCCGACCGCTCCATCGTGCCGCCCGGCGAACAGGGTGACTTCTTCTCAGGCGATGCGGCGATGACCATCAACCAGATCTCCCGCGCCTCCCGCCTCACCGATGCCCCGTTCGAGTGGGGGATTGCGCCCCTTCC
>JBCDCF010000512.1:0-3452 GCA_039182345.1 Pseudomonadota bacterium | reverse complement strand
TCCACGAACGCCTCAGGGCTCTTGACGGGCGCCTCGCCCACATCCGCGAGAACATCAGGACCGAGGCCGGCAGGGTCGTCGAGACCCTTCGCAACGAGTACGAAATCGCCAAATCGAAGGAAGAGGAAATCCGCAGCGAGATCCTCAACCTTCAAAGAGAGCTTCAGACCCAGGATGCAGCAGAGGTGCAGCTGCGCCAGCTCCAGAGGGAAGCCGACGCCAGCAAGCTCATCTACCAGTCCTTCCTCGGCCGCCTGAAGGAGACCACACAGCAGTCCAAGCTGGAGGAGGCGGACGCGGTCATCCTGTCTCCGGCAGAAGCGCCTGGCTCCCCCGATGCCCAACGCGGCAACAGGATCATCATGCTGGGCGGCGCCTTGGGGATGATGGCAGGCTTCGGGCTGGTGTTCTTGATGGACAGGCTCAACAACACCTTCCGCAGCGTGGAGCAGGCGCAAGACGTAACGGGGCTTCCTATCCTTGGCACGGTGCCGTGGCTCGGCATGTCACGGGCGGCAGGGGCCGATGTGGTGCGCCATGCGCTGGAGTCCTCCACATCCTCCCTTGCGGAGGCCATACGAAAGCTGCGCACCAGCATCTTGTTTTCAAACATCGACGATCCGCCCCGCACGCTGATGTTCGTCTCCTCCGTTCCCGCGGAAGGCAAGTCCACCACAAGCCTCCTTGTGGCGTTGATGTCAGCGCAGATCGGCAAGTCCGTGGTGATTGTCGACTGCGACTTGCGGCGTCCCATGTTGCGCGCGCTCATGGGCGAGGATGCCGACCCCTCCGCCAGCCTCCTCAGCGTTCTTGATGGCACCGTCCCGATGGAAAACGCCTTCGGCGAAGACCCTGAAACGGGCCTTCACTACATTGCCGGCGCATCAAACGAAGCCATCCCCATGAACGCGGCCGACATCTTGTCGTCCGTGCGGTTCCGCGAGTTCGTGAAGGAGCTGCGGGAGAGCTACGACCTTGTGGTGCTGGACCTGCCGCCTGTTCTGTCGGTCGCCGATGCCACCATCGTGGCCGATGTCAGCGACGCCATTCTTTATTGCGTGCAGTGGGACGAGACGCCCCGCGGCGCCGTGCTTGAGGGCCTGAGGGAGTTTTCCACCGTGGATACCGCCGTTTCGGGCCTCGTCCTCACCATGGTGGATGAGAAGCGGGCCACCAGCTACGGCTATTCCAGCTATGGCTACGGCTACTACCGCAACAGCTACACCTCCCACTACATCGACGATTAGCGCGCTTGCCGCTCAGGTTGGATCAACCTGAACGAAGAGCAATCGCGCCAGATATTGGGTCCACACCCTAAGACAGGCGCGAGAGGCTGCGCCTGTAGGTCCGCCAGCCGCCGTGGTGGGTGATGTCCTCCGCCCCCTCCACGGCAAAGGGTTCGGCGATGAAGCCGTTCACCGCCGCCCCGTCGGACAGGACCACGGTTCCGATCCCAAGGGGTGGTGGAACGGCCGCCACGAACGACCCAAAGGCTGCGGCCGAAAGCTGCCACACCTCCACCTCGATCCCTTCCCCTTCGTGGCCTGGCGTACGGACAAGGCCAGGCTTTGCCGGCACCGTGTCCGGCAGCGCAAACAGGCGATAGTCGCCAGCGGTCCGCGTGGTGCGCGACAGTCTGGCGCCGCGGGCGGTGAGTTCGCCGTTCAAAGGCTCGCCCGTAAGGTGCGCCCCCACCACCGCAAGCGCCACGGTGCCATCGCCTGACCCATCGGCCCCATCATCAGGGCGGAGCGCCACACGGTCCCGCCCGTAGCCGGCGGAGGCAGCGGCATGGAACCGCCCCGCCAAGGCGCTGAGCGCACCGTCACACCAGGCCGGGGCAATGAAGGTGACGCCATGGGGCAGCCCATCGCCGCGAAAGCCCGCAGGGACGGCCACAGCCGACAGGTCCATGAGATTGACGAAATTGGTGTAGGTGCCGAGGCGCTTGTTGATCTCGATGGGGTCCGCCTCCACCGCTGACACCGTTGCCACGGTGGGTGTGGTGGGCACCATCATCACGTCGATCTCATCCCAAAGGCCGCTGAGGGCGCGCGTTGCCTCGGCGGCGCGGTAAAGGGCATCGAACGCATCGACCGCCGTGAAGGTGTCACCCCCCGCCAGGATCTGACGGGTGACGGGGTGAAGGGCTGCGCGATCCACCCCCAACGCGTCCACGGCATGGGTGCGCTCGGCCACATAGGCCGACCCGTAAAGGAGCGCTGCCGCCTCTGCGAACGGTGCGTAGTCGAACCGCACCACCGTCCCCATGGCCGACGCCTTGAGAAGGGAGTCGGCAAACCCCTCCTGCGCCAGCCCATCACCGAAGAACGTCAATGAGGCGTCGGTCGGCACACCAATCACAGGCGCCGTGGCGTTGATGGGTTGGGGGGCCGGTTGTCGGCTGAACGGGTCCCCGGCATCGAACCCGGCAGCCACCTCAAGGACGGCGCTGGCGTCAGCCGTGGTGCCGGCAAAGATCGACACGCAGTCGAGCGTTCTGTTGGCGGGGAACACGCCGCGGGTGGAGATGGCGCCGCGCGTCGGCTTCACGCCGACAATGTTGTTAAAGGCGGCCGGCACTCGGCCTGAGCCTGCCGTATCCGTCCCTAGGGAAAAGCTCACCAGGTGCGCCCCCACGGCCACCGCAGAGCCTGAGCTGGAGCCGCCTGAAATTACGTTATAGTCGAACACGCAGCGAGGGGCCCCGTGGGGCGAACGCACCCCCACAAGGCCGGTGGCGAACTGGTCCAGATTGGTCTTGCCCACCAAGACCGCTCCTGCCGCCAAAAGGCGGTCCACCACAGGGGCGGACACGGCGGGGATGAACGCAGCGTCCGGGCAGGCCATGGTGGTCGCCATCCTTGCAACGTCGATGTTGTCCTTCACCGCAAAAGGCACACCGTGGAGGGCGCCCCGTTCGGCCACGGGCACCGCGTCGAGCGCTTGTGCCCGCGCCATCACCTCACCCTCAGGCACCCGTGCGATCCACACGGCAGGGTCGTCGTAGGCGGCAACGCGCGCCAAGACATCGGCCATCACGGCGGCGACCGTGGTGGCCCCAGTGGCGTAGTCGGTGCGAAGGGCCGCAATCCTCAAGTCCTGCGCGCTCATGCTGCCTCCAGCGTCACGATGGCCTCGCCGGCTTCCACCATCTGCCCCTCCTCCACCAGCACGCGGGCAATGCGCCCGTCCCTGTCGGCTAGAACGGGGATTTCCATCTTCATGGCCTCAAGGACCGCCACAGTGTCGCCCGCTTGGATGGTGCGGCCGGGGGCAGCCTCCACACGCCAGACAATGCCTGGAAGGGAGGCGGCAACCACGGGCCCCTCCCCGTCATGGGCCTTCGGCGGCGCGGCGGGGGCCGTCACCTCCTCATGGGCGGTCAATCCGGCCTCCTGCCAGGCGGCACGCTCGCGGGCGAAAGCAGCCTCGCGGCGGGCGCGGAAGGC
>JBCDCF010000511.1:0-3466 GCA_039182345.1 Pseudomonadota bacterium | reverse complement strand
TTTTGGCGCGGCGGCAGAAACCTGCCGCGCCATCCATGACGACGCTTGCCGCCCTTGTTGTTGCGGCAGGCGTGCTCACAGCCTGCGTGACCTCTGACGAGACCAAGGTCACCGTCGGCGGCGGTGTGGAGACCACCGTCAGCACCCACACCAACCTCTAGCCGGGCGTGGAACGGGCTCGCGTACAAGCCATCCTTGACGGTGAGGACCCTGTCCTCGGCCGTCGCGTCGCCTTTGCCATTCAGGCCCTCATTCTCTTGTCCGTGGTCTCCATTGCTGTGGAAACCTTGCCAGGCCTGCCGCCGTGGCTGCGCACCACGCTGATGGTGGAAGAGTGGATCATCGTCTTCATCTTCCTGGCCGAATACCTGGCCCGCATCTATGCCGCGGACAAAAAGCTGCGCTACATTTTCAGCCCGTTCGGCCTGATCGACTTGGTGTCCATTGCGCCGACATTGCTGCTCCTGGGCTACGATGTGCGCTCCATTCGCGCCTTGCGGGTGCTGCGGGTGCTGCGGCTGTTCAAACTGGTGCGCTATGTGCGCGCGTTCGAGCGGTTGGGCCGCGCCTTCACCTCCATCTCTGCCGAGTTGATGGTGTTCGCCATGGTGGCCGCCGTGGTGCTTTATCTGTGCGCCACAGGCATCTACCTGTTTGAAAACGAGGCCCAGCCTGAGGCGTTCGCCTCCATCCCCCATTCCATGTGGTGGGCGGTCGTCACGCTCACCACCGTCGGCTATGGTGACGTCTACCCCGTGACGACCGGCGGCCGGATCTTCACAGGCATCATCTTGCTCCTGGCATTGGGCGTCGTGGCCGTGCCAACGGGGCTCATCGCCTCGGCCCTGTCCTCAGAGCGTGAGCGCGAGAAGGAGGACGACACCCCGTGACGAAGAGCAAGCTTGCCCCATACCTGTTGGTCAGCCCGCTTTTGTTGGTGCTCTTGGTGTTCGTGGTGGTGCCCATCGCTCTGGTGGTGACGGTCAGCTTCTACCGCTACGTCATGCTCGTAGGGATCCAGCCGGACTTCACCCTGTCCAACTACGTGGACATTCTGACCAACGCCACGAACCTTCGCCTCTACGTCTCCACCATCAAATTCACGCTGATCACGCTGGCGTTGACCATGGTGATCGGCTTTTGGATCAGCTATTTCCTCGTCTTCAAGGTCAAGAATACGCTGACGGCCATTGCGCTGTTCTTGGTGTGCACCGTGCCGTTCTGGACCTCCAACATCATCAGGATGATTTCCTGGCGCCCTGTGCTTGGCCGCGAAGGCCTTATCAACGATGCGTTGACGGAGGCCGGCATTGTGGCCCAGCCTTTGGACTGGCTGTTGTTCTCCGACTTCGCGGTGGTGGTGGCCTACGTCCACCTCTTCACCCTGTTCATGATTGTGCCGATCTTCAACTCCATGGCGCGCATCGACCCCGCCTTGTTGGAGGCCGCCTATGATGCTGGCGCCTCGCGCTGGGGCACGGTCTGGAACGTTGTCTTGCCCCTCTCCAAGACAGGGATTGCGCTCGGCTCGCTCTTCGTGGTCGCCCTCGTCATGGGGGACTTTTTCGTTGTGAAGGTGATGTCCGGCGGCCTCACGGGGTCGGCCACATCAGGCATCTCCAACGACATTCAGTTCCTCAACTACCCTCGAGCAGCGGCCAACGCCGTGGTCCTCCTGGTCGTCGTGATGATCTTTGCCATCGGCATCTTCCGCTTCGTGGATGTACGACGGGAGCTTGCCCGTTAGCCCAAGCCCGCGCCTGCCGCAGCCAGTATGCGGGGGTCTCCCTCTTCTCGGTCAGGGCAACGAGGCGAGACGGCAGGGCCACCGGCGACAACCGGTCTCCCTGGCGGGCGATTGACGCCTGGCCATTTGCACGGTCTGTTCAACGCACTCTTCATGCACCGATTGCGACCGATAGCGAGGCGACAACCATGACCATTTCACGGCGTACGCTCCTTCAGGGGACGGCCGGTGTCGGCGCCATGGCGGCATTGACGGGCACGGCGAGCCTCGCCGCCGCACAAAAGGCAGCCGCCTGGCCTGCGGCCGATGCATGGGACAACCTGCGCAAAGCCGTGGGCGGCCGGTTGATTGAAGTGGCGGACCCCCTGGCCCCCTGCCGAGAAGCACCGGGCAGCCAAGCCTGCAATGACCGTCTGGAGGCGCTGAACAACCCGTTTTTCATCCAAGATCAGCCGGGCGCCCTTCAAAGCAACGGCTGGTACAAGGCCTGGACGCGGGAGGTGAGCCCTTACGCGGTTGCCGCTGAAAGCGCTGAGGACATTGTCGCCGCCGTCAACTTCGCCCGCGAGCACGGCGTGAAGCTTGTGGTGAAGGGCGCCGGGCATGACTATCTGGGCCGCAACATGGCGCCCGATTCCCTTCTGGTCTGGACCCACCCCATGCGCGAGGTGGCATTCCACCCCGCCTTCAGGCCCACAGGCGCGCCGGACAGCGTTGCGCCCGTCAAAGCCCTGTCGGCACAGGCAGGAGCCCGGTGGATCGAGGCCTACCAGGTGGCAAGCCAGAACGATCGCTACGTCCAAGGCGGGGGCTGCACCTCCGTGGGTGTTGCTGGCGGCTTCATTCAGGGCGGCGGCTATGGCAGCTTTTCAAAGCGCTACGGCACCGGCGCAGGCAGCGTCCTTGAATTTGAGGTGGTGACGGCGGCAGGGGAGGTTGTCATTGCCAACGCCCACCAGAATACGGACATTTTTTGGGCCATGCGGGGCGGCGGCGGCGGCACCTTCGGCATCGTCAGTAAAATCACGCTGTTGACCCACGAGCGACCCACCACGGCAGGGCTCCTCAGCGGTTCCATCAAGGCGGCGGACGATGGTGCCTTTCAGGACCTTGTGGCAGCGCTCGTCGCGTTTTACCCCGGCGCCCTCAACAACCCCACCTGGGGCGAACAGATCTCCATTCGCAGCGACAACTCGGTGGAGTTCACCATGACCTTCCTGGACCTGACGGCGGAGGAGGCGCGCGCCGTGTGGCGCCCAGTGCTTGATGGGTTGCGCGATCAGCCGGACCGCTACACCGTGGACGTCAACTTCAGGACATGGCCGTTCGCCGGCACGTGGGACATGGATGAATGGCTGCGCACCGACCCGTCCTTCATCACCCGCGACACACGCGATGATGCCGAGACGGGCTTGTACTGGTGGGCCAGCAACCAGGGCGAAGTGTCGGAGTATATTGAATCCTACCAGTCCATCTGGATCCCCTTTGGTGGCTTTGCCCCGGCCAAACAGGGCGATCTGACTGAGCTGTTGTTCAACGCCTCACGCCACGCCAATGTCAGGATGCAGATTAACAAAGGCCTGTCCGGCGCCAGCGAAGAGGTGCTGGCCAGGGAGCGGGACACCAGCGTCCACCCGGCGGTGAGGGACGCGGCCACCATCATCATCATCGCAACGCGCCAGTCTGGCGTGTTCCCCAGCGTGCCGGACCATGAGCCCG
>JBCDCF010000510.1:0-3473 GCA_039182345.1 Pseudomonadota bacterium | reverse complement strand
CGCATCCCTCCTGTTGAGGGCGAGATCCTCGTGGAGTTTGCGTGCTAGCACAACCACTGACGGCGCATGCCCGCATTGCAGGGCGCGCCGCTGGCGGCTCTCAGGTCCAGCCGCCGCCCCGAGTCATGTAGAAAATGTGCCTGTCGATGGTGTGCACACGCTTCATCACAGGGGCCCATTTCGGGCTAACGCGGGTGGCGTGGTAGTGGGTGGCAGCGCCCACGGCAGCAAGCCACTCCTCACCTTCGGCATAGCTCTTGGCGATTCTCTGGGCTTTCTCCCAGGCGGGCTTGTCGCGCACCACATCGCGCACGCGGTCGCAGGCGAAGGTGAACTGGCAACGGTTGAACCATTTGCGGTTCTGGTAGACCACACCGCACACATCGTCAGGATAGGCGGGGTTCTTGACGCGGTTGATGATGACCTGCGCCACCGCCTTTTGGCCCGTCTCACTCTCCCCGCGCGCTTCAAAGTAGATGGCGCGGGCCAGGCATTCCAACGACTTCACGCTGGTGATGGTGCGTGGCAGCGGCCTGTCGGACCACCAGTGGTCCCGCCCGATGCCTGAGATGCCGTGGGGCAGGTCCTGGGGCGGGCGCGTCTCGCCCTGGCTGAGGAGTAGGCGGAAAGGCTCTTCGATCCCCACCCGCTCAGGCGCATAGGCCGACAGCATGGAGACGCTTGTGGCCTTGGCGCGGGCATGGGCTCTGGGGGGCGGCGCCTCGCTTGTGGCCAGATGGGGCATCGATGGGGCTTGCACGAAGGAGACGCGCGGCAATTCCCCCTCCCTGCCAAGGCCAATTAGACTGTCAAGCTGTGCCATGGCGCCAAGGCCCGGAGCGGGGGGGCGTTGCAGGGCGGTGGCAAGACGGTCGCTTTTGGCGGCGCGGCCGCGGGCGGTGCGGTCGTCGCCGGCAACGGCCGTGACCGTGCCATCCTGAAGGACCACATGGGGCGACAGGGCAATGCCGGGGTCGGCAGCGCGCAGGGCAGCTGCCCAGGACGGGCGTGCATCGTTGACGGTGGCAAGGACACCCTGTTCGCCCACGGCAGCGCTGCCGAGCAGCAAAAAGGCCGCGCACCACCCTGCCCTCGGGCCGGGGCGCCACCGCACGAAAAGGCGCAACACCCGTTCAAACAGGCTGCGCCGCGGTGGCGGAATGTAGACTGGAGGGCTCCGCCAGGTCCTTCGGCGAGAACCTGCGGATCGTGACGGGTCACTGTCGCGCAACTGACTACAACTCCCATGCGCCGGAGGCGGCCCTTACTCCGCGCTCCTAGGGCATGTGACGTCGCTCTACTTTCCAAAACGTGAATGGAATCGCCGAAGATTGCGACGTCTTGCGCTTTTTCTCCCAAGGGCGCGTCAACGGTGTTGGAAACACGCGCCCGTGTGTGACCAAAGCATCACTTGGCGGGCTTGTGGGCCTCGATAAACCAGAGCGCCCTGTCGGCGGTGCGCACAATCTCGGTGAAGAGATCGGCCGTGCCTTCATCCCCTGCCTCCGAGGCCTCTTCGATGGCCTTGCGGATGTTCTTGGCATAGGCGGCGATGGACTTTGCCGTGGCGGCAATGTGGTCGTCAGGGGAGACAGCCTTAAGGGGATACTTCGGCAGGCGCGAGTTTTCGGCGCTGACGGTCACGGTGCCTTCCGCCTGGCCGCCAAGAACCTGGATGCGCTCGGCCACAAGGTCCACCTGGCCTTCCACCTGCTCGTGCAAGGTGTCGAGCAGCTCGTGCAGGCCGATGAAGTTGGGGCCGCGCATGGTCCAGTGGGCCTGCTTGAGGTGGTAGGCAAGGTCGATCCCGTCAGCAAGGTTTGCCTGCAAAAGCCCGCACATGGACTGGCGCACCTGTTTGGAAAGATCGTGGCTGGTGGGGTGCATCAAAGTCTCCTTAGCGTTTCCCCACCAACGCATTGCCTTGCCGTCCGGTTCGGCGTCACGACGCCGCGGGAGGCTGCCATGACCTCCCGCAATGCCCTCCTAGCGCGCTTGCCGCTCGGTGTTCCTCAAACCGAGCGGGTCGTGCTCTATGCGGCCTGTTTGTGCTTCAGCGCCGCCTGTGCAGCCGCAAGGCGTGCAATGGGAACGCGGAAGGGCGAGCAGGAGACGTAATCAAGGTCCACAGTCTCGCAGAAGTCGATGGAGGCAGGGTCGCCGCCATGCTCGCCGCAAATGCCAAGCTTGATGTCGCTGCGCACCGAGCGGCCCTTGTCTGAGGCAATGCGCACCAACTCGCCCACACCGTCCACGTCGATGGAGACGAACGGGTCCACATCGATGATGGCTTCGCGCAGGTAGGCGCCCAGGAACACACCGGCATCGTCGCGGCTGATGCCGAAGGTGGTCTGCGTCAAGTCATTGGTGCCGAAGGAGAAAAACTCCGCCGCCTCGGCAATTGCATCGGCGTTGAGGGCTGCACGGGGCAGTTCCACCATGGTGCCCACCTGGTAGGCGAAGGTCTGCCCGGTTTCCTCGGCCACCGCGCGGGCCACCGAATCGACGCGCTTTTTCACAAAGTCCAGTTCGCTCTTCAGGCTGACGAGGGGCACCATCACCTCAGGCTCCACCGCAGCGCCTGTCTTCTGGGCGGCGGCGATGGCGGCCTCGAAGATGGCGCGGGCCTGCATCTCCACAATCTCCGGGAAGGAGACGGCGAGGCGGCAGCCGCGGTGGCCCAGCATGGGGTTGAACTCGTCGAGCGCACTTGCCCGCGCGCGAAGCTTGTCTGGTGAGACGCCAAGGGCTTCGGCGACCTCGGCAATCTCATCATCCGTGTTGGGGATGAACTCATGCAATGGCGGGTCCAGAAGGCGGATGGTGACGGGAAGACCCGCCATGATTTCAAAGAGCTGGGTGAAATCCTCCCGCTGCATGGGCAGGAGCTTTTCGAGGGCGGAGCGGCGCCCTTCGGTATCGTCGGCAAGGATCATCTCGCGCATGGCGTTGATCCGCGCAGGGTCGAAGAACATGTGCTCCGTGCGGCAAAGGCCGATCCCCTCAGCGCCGAAGTCACGCGCGGTGCGGGCATCGTGGGGCGTATCGGCATTGGTGCGCACCTTCATGCGGCGGGCGCCGTCCGCCCAGCCCATGATGCGCTGAAAATCGCCCGAAAGCTCAGGCTTTTGCATGGGCACTTCGCCCACAAGCACCTCGCCCGTGCCGCCATCGATGGTGATCATGTCGCCCACCTTCAGCGTGACGCCGCCGCACACCATGGTCTGCGCCTGGTAGTCGATCCGCACCGATCCTGCGCCGGAGACACAGGGCTTGCCCATGCCACGGGCGACCACGGCGGCGTGGCTCGTCATCCCGCCGCGGGTGGTGAAGATGCCGCCGGCGGCATGCATGCCGGAAATGTCCTCAGGGCTCGTCTCCACGCGGCACAAAATGCAAGGCCTGCCGATGGCCGCCAGGGGCAGCGGCAGGGGAGATCGTGTTCTCCTCCGAAGAGGCGGAGCGGTTGGCGG
>JBCDCF010000509.1:0-3476 GCA_039182345.1 Pseudomonadota bacterium | reverse complement strand
GCCGTGCCAGGTGCGGCTTTATCCGGCGCCACGTAGCCCATGGCGATGGGCGCGCCGACCGTGGGTGCAAAACCGCCTGAGGTGACGATGCCCACCTCCGCCTCGCCATCCATCAAAGCAGCCCCCGCACGGGCCGGCACGCGGCCTTCTACGGACAAGCCGACGCGCTTTCGAGCCGGCCCCTCGGCAAGCTCCTTCAGGATGCGCTCTGCCCCCAGAAAGCCGCCCTCCGCCCGCCGCCGTTTGGCAACGACCCACTGAAGGCCGGCTTCGATGGGCGAGATCGTCTCATCAAGGTCCTGGCCGTAGAGACAAAGGCCCGATTCAAGGCGCAGTGTGTCGCGCGCACCAAGACCCACGGGGGAGACGCGCGGGTCCGCCGTCAGTGTGGCCCAGGCGTCCACCACGCTGGCGTTGTCGAGGGAGACTTCAAAGCCGTCCTCGCCTGTGTAGCCGCAGCGTGAGACCAGCGCATCAGCGCCGAACGCCTTGGTTTCCACGGCGGTCATAAAGGTGAGGTCGGACAGGGCCGCGTCCACATGGGGCGCAAGCACGGCCTCAGCCAAAGGGCCCTGGAGGGCAATCAACGCGCGGTCCAGGTGCGCAACGGTGACGTTGGGGCTCGCGTGCTGGGCGAGGTGGGCGGCAACCGCGTCCTTGCGCGCGCCGTTCACCACAAGGCGGTAGCCGCCTGGCACGCGGGTGACGATGAGGTCGTCGATCACACCGCCATTGTCGTTGGTGAAGACCGTGTAGCGGGCGCGCCCCTCGCCAAGGCCTTTGATGTCGGACGGTGTCAGCCGCTCAAGCCAGGCGGCGGCAGCGCCCTCTTCGGCCTCCGTCAGGAGGATCTGCCCCATGTGGGAGACGTCGAACAGGCCGGCGCTTGTGCGGGTCGCCGTGTGCTCGGCCATGATGCCGGCAAATTGAACGGGCATCTGGTAGCCGGCGAAGGGCACCATGCGCGCCCCTGCCGCAACGTGCGCGTCAAAAAGCGGCGTCTTGCGGCCTTCGCCAGGCGCGCTCATGACGGGTCTTTCGCAAAGGGGATGGACACACACTCTCCTCAGGCGGGCACAAGATGCGACAGGCGGCCGTCACTGACCGTCTGCGCCCTTCTGTCCGTAAACCTGAGAGATTTCCCGCAGACAGGTCCGCGGCTACTCCTTCGGTGGGCGGCAATGACCGTTGCCGCCGCGTTCCAGAATGCAGTCCCTTGAGCGGTCCGTTTGCCTGATAGTTTCCGGGCCGTTGCTCCTTCGGCGCCGCCGTGACCGGCGATCTCTCCCGCGCGACTGAAACCCTAAGGACCGGGCCACCCCTGTCAACCCGGCAGGGGTTATGGGCTGTGGGCCAACGCCCTTATCCGCCGTCGAAACCGACGATGATCTCCGCCCGGCCAGGTTCGTCCACCTTTACCGTATCATCCACGAAGGCCCAGGATTGGGAGGCGGCACCGGCAAGCGAGACCTGCACATTGTGGAGGCGGCTATAGGTGACCTCGCCCCCTTCGCGCACGGCAATCCTCAAAGGAAGCTCCACCTGGTCGGGCGCCCCCTTCACCCCTTCCACCACGCGGCCCGCCACGCCGACACGGATGGAGACACCGTCGGAGATCTTGGTGCACTCGCGCGCGGTCTTGGTGATGCTGGCCTGCCAGCGCAGGGCCTCCTCGTCACCGCTGGCGTCAAGGCGTCGCAGCGATTCAGTATCAGGCAGGATCGAAACGGCAGGGCAGCCAACGGTGATTGTCTCCGCTGCCGCAGTGCCGGCATTGGTCGCCGTGCTCTCAGGGGTTTGCGTGGAACCGCGAAAAAACTGGGTGACGCTGCCTGTGGAGGGCGAGGTCGAATCGGTCCCGCACGCGGCCACGGTCAACGCCAGCGCGCTCCCGAACACGAGCGCTGCAGGGACACGCTGTACGCCGGCACGCGCACGATTTACAGTTTGCCGAACCAGACTCACAACCATTGGCTTGGCCATCCTTGACTTCACACACGCGCGCACCTCTATGACTGAGGTGAACCGATTGCAATGCGGAGGACGTGGGTGACACCGCAGCGACCAGACATGCGCGTCATCCTGTGCGCGCCGCGAGGCTTTTGCGCAGGCGTTGACCGTGCCATTCAGATCGTCGAGATCGCCTTGCAGCGCTATGGTGCTCCCGTCTACGTCCGCCACGAGATCGTGCATAACCGATTCGTTGTGTCGTCTCTGGAGGAAAAGGGCGCCGTCTTCGTCGAGGAGCTGGAAGAGATTCCCGACAATGACCGGCCTGTGGTGTTTTCCGCCCACGGCGTTCCCAAGGATGTGAAGGACGACGCGAAGCAACGGAACTTCTTTTACCTCGATGCCACGTGCCCCCTCGTCTCCAAGGTGCACAAGGAAGCCCAGCTCCATTTCAAGCGTGGACGCGACATTCTCCTCATCGGTCACGCTGGCCACCCTGAGGTGGTGGGCACCATGGGGCAGCTTCCCGAAGGCGCCGTCACGCTGATTGAAACTGTGCGGGACGTGAACGCGCTTCTCCCGAAAGACCCCGACAACCTCGCCTGGATCAGCCAGACCACCCTGTCGGTGGACGACACGCGCGAGATTGTCGCAGCCCTTGTGGAGCGCTTCCCCACCATCGTCGGCCCCCACAAGGACGACATCTGCTACGCCACCACCAACCGCCAGGAAGCGGTCAAGTTCATTGCCGGCGACTGCGATGCGATGATCATCGTCGGGGCGCCCAACTCGTCAAACTCCCAGCGCCTGCGCGAAGTGGCGTTGTCGGCAGGGTGCCCGCGGGCAACCTTGATCCAGCGCGCGGCAGAAATCGACCTGTCCGCCTATGACAATGTGAAGACCCTTGGGGTGACCGCAGGGGCCTCTGCGCCCGAAGCGTTGGTGGAAGAGGTGCTGGAAGCCTTCTCCACACGCTTCACGCTGAAGATGGAAACGGCGCGCACGGCTGAAGAGACCGTCGAGTTTGCCCTCCCGCGCATCCTTCGTGAGCCACTGACACCGCCCGCCAAGAGCGCCGCCGCAGCGAGCTGACACGTGGCCGTCTATACCGCGGTCGATGACTGCGAACTGAGTGCCTTCCTCGCCCCTTATGACGTGGGCGACCTGTTGTCTGCCAAGGGCATCGCCGAAGGGGTGGAGAACACCAACTACCTGGTGCGCACCACCGAAGGCACCTTCATCCTCACCCTTTACGAGCAACGGGTGGATGCGGCCGACCTGCCTTTCTTTCTGGGGCTGATGCAGCACTGCGCCCGCGCCGGCCTTCCCTCCCCGCGACCTGTTGCCCGTGCCGACGGGTCGATGCTGGCAACCGTTGCCGGCCGCCCAGCCGCCCTTGTGACGTTCCTGGATGGCATGGCATCGCGTCGGCCCGGCCCCACCCACTGCGCTGAAATCGGCAGGGGCCTTGCCGTCCTTCATGACACCGCCGCAGGGTTTGACCTTCAGCGCCGCAACGCTCTGGG
>JBCDCF010000508.1:0-3476 GCA_039182345.1 Pseudomonadota bacterium | reverse complement strand
GTTGCCGTCCGACTTTGCCATCTTGCGCCCCTCCACCTGGAGGAAGCCGTTGTGCATCCACACCTGCGCCATCTCGGCAATGCCGTGGGCCGCCAGCGTCTGGGCACGCTCATTCTCGTGGTGGGGAAAGGTGAGGTCGATCCCGCCACCATGGATGTCGAACGTTTGTCCCAGATAGCGCCAAGCCATGGCTGAGCACTCAATGTGCCAGCCTGGTCGGCCTTCGCAGGTGATGCCGGCAGGGCTCGGCCAGCCGGGCTCGCCATCGCGCGAAGGCTTCCACAACACAAAGTCCATGGGGTCGCGCTTGTAAGGGGCAACGTCCACCCGTGCGCCGGCGAGCATCTCATCAAGGGAGCGTTTGGACAGGCTCCCATAGTCGGCCTGGGACGACACGCTGAACAGCACATGGTCATCGGCCACATAGGCGCTGCCGTTTTCCACCAGACGGTCGATGAGGGTGCGCATCTGCCCAATGGAATCGGTGGCACGGGGCTCAACGCTCGGCGGCAGGCAGTAAAGGGCGGCCACGTCCTCATGAAAGTCCGCAAGGGTGGCGTCGGTCAACGCGCGGATGGAGATGCCACGCTTGGCGGCGCGGGCGTTGATCTTATCGTCCACGTCGGTGACGTTGCGCACATAGACCACATGGTCCGCGCCAAAGGCATGGCGCAGCACACGAAACAAGACGTCAAACACGATGATGGGGCGCGCGTTGCCGATGTGGGCCGCGTCGTAGACCGTGGGTCCGCACACATACATCCCCACCCGGTTCGGATCGGCAGGGGCGAACGCCACCTTCTGGCGCCGCTTGGTGTCGTAAAGGGTGATGGGCGTCATGGTCATTTCCTATCGCGCCATCCCCTATCGCGGACGGCGCGGCAAGCGCAATGGCACGGCGGTCGTCACGACGAATGGCGGTCTTGAGCGTTCGGCAGGGGGATCTGACGGCGTTGCGCAAACGCCTTGTCAACCACGTGCGCGAACGTCTGCCTAACCCTGCCGCAAGCCTGTCGCCTTACCCTCTTTTCTGCCCGCTGCCTCGTTGCCAAGTGGGTTTGGTGGCGGTGCGGTGCGCATGCGGCGCACGGCCTCCGCGAAGGGGGTTGACCGGGGGGCGAGAGATCGTCTTATTCGGGTGCATAAGAAGCGAAGGGTCGATGTCGATGCAGAAGACTTTTGGCGCGATGTGTGCGCTGACCGTGATGGCGTTGTTGCTTGTCGGCCCCATTTATCTCGCTGTGAGTTCTGACACTTTCTCCGCCCAAACGGTGGACCGTTGTCAGCTGGATCACTCCTGCGATCCCACGAGCCCCATGAATCTGGCGCGCAATTGACCCTTTCGCGCGCAACTTTGGGGACATGTGGCGGACCGTTTTACGTGTCCGCCCCCATCGCTTCATTCAGCCCTAAAATTCAACGCGGGTAAGGCGTGCCCCCTCGTCGGCTGACAGAGGCAGGGCAGGGCCGTTTCCTTTTGCGTCATGGCGACGCGGGCGCCACCAGCTCGTCCACATAGCGGGGCAGGGCGAACGCAGCGCCGTGGAGCGTTGGCGTCCAGTAGCGCATGGCAAGGCCGAGGGCCTCGGCCCGCGCCTTGATGGTGGCGGCATCCACATTCGCAAGGGACGGGTCGTCACTGCAAAAGCTGTGGGCCATGGGCCCACCGGTATAGCTCGGCACTGTGGACAGGAAAAACCGAACGCTGCCAAAGGATTGACGCAGGGTGGCGGCGTGATCGCGCATCCACTGAGGGGTCAAGAACGGAATGCCGCTCTGGGTGACGAGAACGCCGCCTTCGCGCAGGACCCTGTGGCAGCCTGCATAAAACGGCGCCTCGAACAGCACCTTGCCGGCGCCGACGGGGTCGGGGGCATCCACAATCACCGCATCGAACCGTGCGTCGGTGTTGGCAACGAACGCTGCGCCATCGTCAATGACGACGGTAAGGCGGGGGTCGTCAAAGGCCCCATCGCACACGGTGGGGAAGTGGTCCTTTGCAAGGTCCACCACCGCCTGGTCGATCTCCACCAGCGTGATTGTCTCGATCAAAGGGTGGCGCAGGAGTTCGCGGGCAACACCGCCATCGCCGCCGCCGATCACCAGCACATGGCGGAGGGTACCGTGGGCGAAGGCGGGCACGTGGGCCATCATCTCGTGATAGATGAACTCGTCGGCGGTGGTGATCTGATAGGCGCCGTCCAGCACCATCACCCTGCCGAAGGTGGGATTGTCGAACACGCCGAGGGACTGTTGGCTGTCCACCTCTTTGAGGCCCCCCACCGCCTTCAGCGCGGTGCGAAACCCTGATGGGTCGTTGACGGTTTCAACGACCCAGCAATCTTCGCTCTTTGTCATTGTGTCTGGCCGGCGTGGGCTGAAAGGGGTGGCTAAAGGCCGCGGCCGCGCAGAAACTCACTCACCGCCACACGGTCAGGCGAGAACGCCTCGCGCAAGATCTCAACGCAGGCTTCCGGCCGGGTATCGCCACACATAAAGATGTCGAGCGCCGCATACTGGTGCTCCGGCCACGAATGGATGGAGATATGGCTTTCGGCCAGAACCGCGACGCCCGACACACCACTGTTATCATCAAAATGGTGTAAATGGATATGCAAAAGTGTGGCGCCGGCCACCTCAACGCATCGGCGTAGCGTCGCTTCGATATGGTGAAGGTCATCCAGCCGCTCACCGCCGTAGATATCGACGATCAAATGGGCGCCTGCGCAACGCACATCATTCCTGATCATCATGTGGTCATCTGTTGAGGCAATGGCAGGCGGCGAGGACTCACTGTCCCAGTCGACGCTCTCGTCAATGTCCTCAGCAGCGTGGCGGTATTGGGCCATGCGCACCTCTATGCAGCCAGAAAGGGTTGAAGGCCTAAGGAGTAGCGACGGGCGGTCCCAAATTCAAGGGAATAAGGCGCACTGAGCGCGCTTTCTTTGCCTGCGGCGTTCTGACGGCAGGCAGGGCGATTGATTTGGTATCCCGGTTCGCCATATACCGCACGGGCATATATCGATCCAACATATATCGCGATGGAGTAGCCTTGCCTTCAGACAGCCTCAGCCCCGTCAGCACCTTGTGCCTTGCCATCCTGGAACGCGGGGAGGCCACGGGGTACGAAATTAAGAAGGAATCGGTGGAGGGCGACTATCGCTACTTCATCGAGGCAAGCTTCGGGTCCATCTACCCGGCGCTGGCCCGTTTGGCTGCGGAAGGCTACGTGACGGTGCGCGAGGAGGCCCAGTCGGGCAAACCCTCCCGCAAAATCTACGCCATCACCGACAGTGGTCGGGCCGCCTTCCTGGACGCGCTGTCGTCCTTGCCGGGGCCCGACGTGTTTCGCGCGCGCTTTCTTCTTTTGGCCAAATTTGCCACGCAGCTTCCCGAAGCCAGCGTGGTTGCGGCCGTCGATGAGCGCCGCAAGCATCTGGCGGACGAGATCGCCCACCTTCAACAATTCATCAAGG
>JBCDCF010000507.1:0-3482 GCA_039182345.1 Pseudomonadota bacterium | reverse complement strand
GGCCAAAGGCGGTGCCTGTTCCCACGGCGCGATAGGCCTTTGCGGCAATGGCAAGGGCGCGCCTCAGCTGGTCGAAATTGTCCTCATTGGAAAGGTCAGGCGACTTGTCGAACCATTTGGGCGCCAGGATCTCCGCGGTCAGCCCCCGCGCGGTGGTGCCGTCCGCGAAGGTCAGTTCCACGCTGACGAAGGTTTGGGGGGCGGCCGTCAGCGTCACAACGCCGAACCTGAAGGGCATGCGGAAGGTGACGTCGCGCTCATAAAACGCCACGTCCGTCAGGGTGAATGTCGGGCGGGCGGTCATGGGGCAAGCTCCTGTCTGAGGGCGGTGAGGGTACCTGCCGCCCGCGCCGCACAGGCCGGCCCGTCAGGCAGATAAACAAAGGGTTCGGCCGACACCCACCCTGTGTAGCCGAGCCGGTGGAGGGCCTTGAAGATGGGCCCGAAGGCAAGGGTCCCCTCACCAGGGCCGCGCCGGTTCGGGTCGTTGACGTGGATGTGGCGGATGAGGCCCGTGTCCCACCAGGCTTCAAGCTCGGCCACAACGTCGGTGTCGTTGCTGGCGGTGGCGCAGGTGTCGAGCATCGTCTTCAAGCCGGGGCTGTCGACGGCCCGCACAATGTCGGCCGCTTCTTCGATGGTGTTGATGTGATCCGTCTCTCGCCGGGCCAAAGGCTCGATCAGGTATTCGACGCCGGCCTTTGCGGCGTGCGCGCCCGCGGCCGCGAAAGCCTCACGCGCGTTCGCACGGCCGTCCGCTTCCGCGCCCTCTTCAAGGACGCGCTGGGCGGGCGAGCCGTGCACCATCACTGGGGCGCCGACGGCGGCCGCAAAGTCGATGAGGCGAGCCATCAGATCGCGCGTTCGGCGTTGGACGGCGGGGTCGGCGCTGGTGATGGAGACGCCTTCGGGCGCAGCCAGGAGCCAGTGGAGGCTGCAGCACGCAAGGCCCTCCGCCTCAAGGGCGGCGCGGACGGTGCGGGCCTCTGCCTCGCCAAGGGTTTCGGGGTTTTCAGCAAGGGTGAAGGGGGCGATCTCGAGCCCCTCGAACCCCACAGCGGCGGCAAAGGCGCACTGCCTGTCGAAGGGGAGGTCGCGGATCACCTCATTGCACAGCGCCAGTTTCACGGGCGTCTCCCAAGGCGTGAGAGGGCGCGGCGGACAGGGCCGATCCCCCAAAGGATGGTCAGGACCGTCAACACCGCGAGGACGGCCGAGATGGGCCGCGTCACGAACGGCTCGAACGAGCCATCAGACAGCACCATCCCGCGGCGAAAGTTCTTGTCCAGGATGTCGCCCAGAACAATGCCAAGGACGAGGGGGGCCATGGGATAGTGCATCTGCCGCAGGGCAAAACCCAAGATCCCGAAGCCCAGCATCACCCACACGTCGAACGTGCGGCTTGCGATGGCAAACGCCCCCACAACGCACAGGACGAAGATGACAGGCATCAAAATCTCGCGGGGGACGCGCAGGACGAAAAGCATCGGCCGCGTCAACGCAAGGCCGAGGATTAAGATGGCAAGGGAGGCCCAGAACAGCATGGCCGCCACCTCGAACACGAAGGTGGGGTTTTCGATCATGATGAGGGGCCCTGGCCGCACCCCATGGATGAACATGGCCGCAAGAAGGACAGCCGCAGGCGCAGAGCCAGGAATGGCAAGGGTGAGGACGGGGATGATGGCGCCGGGAACAGCCGCGTTGTTGCCGCTTTCGGCCGCCACAAGGCCGTCCACATTGCCTTTGCCGAAGGTCTCTCGTGTGCGGCTGGCGCGTCTTGCAAGGGCGTAGGAGACCCAGGCCCCCATGTCCTCCCCGACGCCGGGGATGATGCCCATCACCGTCCCCGTCACCCCTGAGCGCAAGATGGTCCACCACCGCCGCACAATGTCCCTGATGCGCGGGATGATGCGCGCCCCCACATCGCGCACGGTGGCGTAGGCGGGCTGCTTCATCACGCATAAGATTTCGGCGAAGCCGAACGCGCCGACGAGGGCCGGCAACAGGTCAAGCCCGCCGGCAAGATCCACAGAGCCGTAGGAAAAGCGCTGGTGGGCGTGGATCCCCTCCTGGCCCACCTGCGCCAAGAAGAGGCCCAGAAAGCCCGCGATCCACCCCTTGATGGGGTCGTTCATGGCCGTCAGCCGCCCAGCGATCACAACGCCGAAGACCGCGAGCCAGAAGAACTCGTAGGACTGGAATTTGAGCCCGAACTCGGCAAGCTGCGGGGCAATCAGCGCCAACAGCAAAAGCCCCACACAGCCGCCGAAGAAAGAGGCGACCGTGGCAAGCCCCATGGCCTCGCCTGCACGTCCGGCACGGGCAAGGGGAAAGCCGTCAAGGCTTGAGGCAGCGTTCGCGGGGGTGCCTGGAATGTTGAGGAGGATTGCCGTGCGGCTGCCGCCATAGATGGCGCCCACGTACATGGCAATGAGGATGAGGATCGCGTCATCGGCGGCCATGCGGAAGGTGAGCGTTGTCATCAACGCAATGCCGAGGGTGGCGGTGAGGCCAGGCAGCATCCCCACCGTCATCCCAAGGAGGGTGGCCCAGGCCACGTTGAAGAGGCTTTGGGGCGTTGCAAGGGTCACCACGGCCTGAAAAAGGCCGGTCAGCGCATCCATCGCCGCCTCACAGCCCCATCACGGCAAACGCACCAGAAAAACGCGCTCGAACAGCAAAGTCACCGATGCCGCCACACCGACGGCCATGGCGATCGAGAGCGCCGCCACGGTGAGGAGCGTGTGCCGCCCATACAAGAAGATCGCCACGAAAGCGCCCACGAACAGCGCCGTTGCGAGGGGAAAGGGAAGGCGCCCCAACAGCCCCACAGCGTAGACGAGGCAAAGGGCAAGGGTGATGGCAAGACGCCCCCATCCCCCTTGCGCGGCCGCGGTGCCGGCGCCTTCAGGGATCGGCCGTGCGCTGCGAACGGCAAGGAGGAGGCCGAGGATGGTGAGGACCAGGCCGAGGAGCCCCGGCGTCAACCCAGGCGCACTCATGGGGTCGATGCCCAGATGCTCCAGCCGAGGCATGCGCCAGGATTCGTAGGTCGCGGCCGCCCCGAACAGCGTCAGGAGGACCGCGAACCATCGATCGGCGCGGGGGCTTTCAGACATCGCCGGCCCTTTCCCTCACCCAGCCCGCGTCGCCGCGGGCCGGGTGTGCCGTCGCTACGGCTTCGGGATCCCCAGTTCGTCGGGGGACATGGCCGTGCGGCCCGCGGCGTGGAAAGACCAGGCGTCGGCCTGGATCTCGGGCCACACCTTGTCCTTCGCACCATCCCCTGAAGCGGGGGTGAAAAGGGCACCTTTTTCCAAAGCATAGTCCCGCAGGGGCGCCGCGTTGGGGATCACTTCGGCCCAGATCTTGTCGAACGTTTCAAACACTTCAGGCGGGGTGCCTTCGGCAGGGATGAAGATGCCGCCTGTGACGGAGTTCATCGACGGTGACCTGCCGATCCTTTCTACGGCATTCGGCAT
>JBCDCF010000506.1:0-3490 GCA_039182345.1 Pseudomonadota bacterium | reverse complement strand
GCGGGTGGAGAGGATGGCGCGCATCAACTTCACAGGCTCCGTCATGTGTGCGCGCGAGGCGGTGGTGCGCATGGCCCAGCGCTTTGGCGGGCGCGGCGGGTCCATCGTCAACATTTCCTCCGCAGCCGCCAAGCTCGGCGGCGCCAACCAGTTCGTTGATTATTCGGCCACCAAAGGCGCCATCGACACCTTCACCGTAGGCGCTGCGCTGGAGTGGGTGTCTGAGGGCATTCGCATCAATGCGGTGCGCCCAGGCGTCATCGACACCGACTTTCATGACAGCGTCGGCGCATCGGGCCGGCCGCAAAAGGTGGGCCCCACACTTCCCATGGGGCGCGCAGGCACCCCCAATGAGGTGGCAGCCGCGATTCTGTGGCTGATGTCGGACGAAGCCAGCTACACCACAGGCGCCATCCTTGATGTTTCGGGCGGTCGCAGCGCCATCCCGTGACGGCAAATGCGGCAAAGCCTTGACCGGGCGCGCCCGGCACGGCACGTCACCCACACACTCTGGTTTTGGAGAGACTTATGGCGGCCTATGACGTGGTGGTGATCGGAACGGGACCGGGCGGCTACGTCGCGGCCATTCGCGCAGCCCAACTCGGCTTGAAGACCGCTGTCGTGGAGAAGTGGCCCACCTTCGGCGGCACCTGCCTCAACGTCGGGTGCATCCCCTCAAAAGCCCTTCTCCACGCCTCCGAACTTTATGAGGAAGCCCACCACGGCTTTGCCGATATGGGGATCGAGGTGGCCCCAAAGCTCGACCTTTCGAAGATGCTCACCTTCAAGGACGAGGGCGTCGACGGCAACGTGAAGGGCGTGGAATACCTCTTTAAAAAGAACAAGATCGACACCTTCAAAGGCACTGGCCGGGTGGCCGGCAAAGGCAAGGTGGAGGTGGCCCCCGAAAAGGGCGACACCCAAACGCTCGACACCAAAGCCATCGTCATTGCCACGGGGTCTGACATCATTCGCCTGCCCAACATCGAGATCGACGAAAAGCGCGTCGTCTCCTCCACAGGCGCTCTGACGCTGCCCGAGGTGCCCAAGCGCATGGTGCTTGTGGGTGGCGGGGTTATCGGGCTCGAGCTTGGCAGCGTGTGGCGGCGCCTCGGCTCAGAGGTGGTGGTGGTGGAGTTCCTCGACAGGATCCTCCCCACCGAAGACCGCGAGGTCTCAAAGCAGTTCGAGCGCATCCTCAAGAAGCAGGGCATGTCCTTCCGCCTGAAGACCAAAGTGACCGCCGTGGACACTTCGGGCAACGCCATCAAGGTGACCGTGGAGCCTGCCGACGGCGGCGAGGCTGAAACCATCGAGACCGACGTCGTCCTCGTTGCCATCGGCCGCAAGCCCTACACTGAAGGCCTCGGCCTCAAGGAGGCCGGCGTGGAGATGGACGACAAAGGCCGCGTCAAAGTGGACGGCCACTACCGCACCAACGTGGAAGGCGTTTATGCCATCGGCGATGTGATCGCCGGCCCCATGCTCGCCCACAAGGCGGAAGACGAAGGCGTCGCCGTGGCCGAAATTCTCGCCGGCCAGGCAGGCCACGTGAACTACGAGACCATTCCGAACGTCGTCTACACCTACCCCGAGGTGGCCTCTGTGGGCCGCACCGAGGAGGCGCTCAAGGCCGACGGCGTGGACTACAAGGTGGGCAAGTTCCCCTTCACCGCCAACGGCCGCGCCAAGGTGAACCGCACCACAGAGGGTTTTGTGAAAATCCTCGCGGACGCCAAGACCGACCGCGTGCTTGGCGTCCACATCGTCGGCCCTGACGCCGGCACGATGATTGGTGAGGTGACGCTCGGCATGGAGTTTGGTGCGGCGGCAGAGGACATTGCCCGCACCTGCCACGCCCACCCCACTTTGAGCGAGGCTGTCAAAGAAGCAGCGCTCGCCGTTGGAGGCCGCGCCATTCACATGTGATGGCGACGGAGTACCGTCGTGGACTTAGCGCCTGCCCTTGTCTCAAGGGCAAAGGCTCTGGACGCGCACGATCTTGCCGAAATCCGTCGGCCGCAGGGGGGCAAAGGCGACCCTGCGGTTTTCGGGCGCATTGGGGTC
Organism: Pseudomonadota bacterium; assembly: GCA_039182345.1. Lineage (GTDB taxonomy): Bacteria > Pseudomonadota > Alphaproteobacteria > Rhizobiales > Amorphaceae > Acuticoccus. Next base: position 1,423 of record JBCDCF010000506.1, on the reverse strand, counting down.
GTCGGCATTGCGGGGGATTGCTTCGCCGACGCCAATGGCAATCAACCTGTCCGATGAGATGCCGCGTGCGGTGAGGGCGTCCGTCAACGCCGCGGCCCTTTGGGCAGAGAGGCGGCAGTTGTAGGTGGCTGAGCCCTTGGCATCGGTATGGCCAAGGACCAGAAACGCAATGTCCGCCGTTGCGGGGTCATTGAGGGCGGCAGCGAAACGATCCACCTTTGCGTCCTCGCCATCGGCGAAGCGATCGGAATCGAAGCGGAAAAAGATGTCCGCCTCCACCACGGCGAGCGAGGCTTGCCCCCTTGCCTCCTCAGCCTCCCGCTCTGCGGCCGCCGCAGCCGTAGCCGGGTTGGCGCTTTCGGACGGGCCCATGGTGGGGTTTTTCGACACCGACGCCTTCAGGAAGGTGGGGCCAGCGTCACGCCCAAGGTCGAGCCGTCCCACCTCAAGCACCTCGCCGCCTGTGGACTCAAGGCCGCTCTCACGCATGGACTGGCTTGCAACGTCACAACTTTGCCAGTCGCTGGGGTTGGCCAGACACAGCGCCAGGGGAGAGGAGGCGGCAGGGGGTGCATTAAGGGCTGACGCATCTTCGCCAAGGGCATCCTCGCCTAGGAAAATGTCTGGCACACCCTGGGCCAAGCTTGGCCCGGCCATCGCGAAGGCAAGCGCTGCGGCAAGGGCGCAAAGGGGGGCGCGGGTCCTCATTCTTCCACCTCCAGGGTGATGCTCCGGCGGATCACCGGGCCACTCAGTTGCAACACACCAAGCTCAAGGAGCTTCGTCTCATAGGCTTCGGGCGTGTCCCCATCGGCCGCGCACGACACAGGCTCGGTCATGCGTCGTTCCGCCTCCACAGCGCCGTCGGTGGCATTGCAAAGGGCAATCAACCGCTCCGTCCCCGCTGCGGGAAAGGAGAAGACGGCAGGTTGCGGCGGAAAGCGGTAGGGCCGGCCCGCTTCGAGGCGAATGTTGTCGAGCCCAGGGGTCGGCACAAGCACGCAGCTGCGCCCCTTGCTATCGGCGTTGACGATGGTGAGCGAGCAGTCCACCGGCGGGATGATGGTGAGCACCACCGGCTCGCCGACCCGGTAGACCGATTTGGTGGCAAACAAGGCAAAGCGGGAATCCTCGCCCTCCTCGACGCCATCGTCCAAGGCAGCCTGCTGCGTCTCCTCGGGTGGCGCGTCCTCGGCTTCAACGACCGCGGTCCCGTCGCACCCTTCGGCCTGGATTTCCGGCACCACAGCATCGTAGCGCTTTTGAAACTTCAGTTCCCCGTCAGGGCCCACAAGGCGCACCACCACTTCGGCAGCCCGTGGGGCGGGGGTTGCTGGCCGCACCGTCACATCAAGCCGCACCGCGCCTTCGTCCACCGGCACCTCGCGGTCCCCCTCGAAGATGGCAGGCCACGTTCCGCCCG
>JBCDCF010000505.1:0-3491 GCA_039182345.1 Pseudomonadota bacterium | reverse complement strand
CGCCGCCCGCCACCTCCTGAAGCAGTCCAATCGATGAGCGACATCAACTTCCACACCACCGGCCGGGCCGGGATCATCACCCTGACGCGGCCCAAAGCGCTGAACGCCCTGTCCATGACAATGGTCAACGACATGGGCGAGGCGCTGGACGGATGGGCTGAGGACGATGGGGTGGAGCGGGTCGTCGTCACCCATGAGGGCAAGGCGTTTTGCGCCGGCGGCGACATTCGCGATGTCTATGAGCGGCGCGAAGCCGCGGTGGATTTCTTCATTGCCGAGTACACCAACAACCACCGCGTCAAGCGATTTCCAAAACCCTACATCTCGCTGATCGACGGGATCTGTATGGGCGGCGGTGTGGGGATTTCCGTCCACGGCAGCCACCGCGTGGGGGGCGAGAACCTTGTGTTTGCGATGCCCGAGGTGGGGATTGGCCTCTTCCCCGACGTCGGCGCAAGCTATGTCCTGTCGCGCATGGCGGGGGAGTTCGGCCTTTACCTCGGTCTCACAGGGCACCGTTTGACGCGCGGCGGGGCAGCGGCTGCAGGGATCATCACCCACCCCGTGGCAAGTGCGAGCATTCCTGATGCGCTGGACAGAGCCGCCCACGCTGAGGACCTTGACGCGGCCCTTGCAGAGCTTGCCGTGGCCACAGAACCCCTCGACCGTGGCGAGTTGGCGGCCATTGAAGAGGCGTTCTCTGCAGGCAGCGTGAGCGAGATCCTGACGCGCCTCAAGGCCGCCGACGACCCTTTTAGCGCCAAGGCCGCAGCCGCCATTGAGGGCAAGTCCCCCACCAGCCTTGCGGTGACGTTCCGCGAGATCCGCGGGGCGCTCGACCGGCCGTTCGAGGCGTGTCTGCGCGATGAGTTCCGCATCCTGTGCCAGATCCTCAAAGGTCATGACTTTTATGAGGGGATCCGCGCGGTGGTGATCGACAAGGACAATGCGCCGAAGTGGAATCCTGCGTCCCTCAGCGCTGTCGACGAAGCGGCCATCAAGGCCCACTTCCAAGAGCCTGAAGGGGGCGATCTCACCCTTCCACCCGGTGGTGAAACGTCGCTGAGCGTCCACCACAGACTGTCAGACACCCTGCCATGAGTGGCGAGGAGACCGATCCCCCGCCTAAGGCCGGCCCTCCCAACGCTGAGGGCGAGGCTGCCGGCGACGGCGTTAAGGATGGGCAGGACGCGGCCCCTCCCCAACAGCCTGGCGGGGGCAAACGTACGGCCCCTGCTGCCGCGGCACTGCGCCAGAGCCTGCGCAAACCCCAAGCGCCGCCGGACGGGGCACCACCGCGCAAATCACGCCCGACAAGCGAAGCCAGGCGCCTTGCAAAACCCACACAGCCCGCGCAAACGCCGGCGCCTTCGCAAGGGGAGGCGGGTGCACCCAAGGCGGGGCGAAAAGCCACTGCAAAGGCGGCAGGCGTTCCGGCGAAAGTGCCTGCAAAATCCGCTGCTAAGACCGGCGCCAAGTCTGGGGCGGGTCAGGCGAAGCTGCCTGCCCGTGCGCGGCCTGCGCCCGTGCGTGATACCTCTAAGGCCGTTGCCGTCAGGGCGCAGGAGGTGGCCGACCCGCAGCTGAGCGCCGTCAGCGCAGCCGCCCCCGCGCGCAAAACCGCCCAGGCAAGCCTCCACTCCATGACCTCGCAGGAGGACCCCCTTGCCTCCAAGCGCAACACCGACCCCGATCCTTTGGGCTTTGCCATCGATGTCATCTTGCGGGTGGCGGCGGTGGTGTGGCTTGCCGGAGCGGTCCTCCTGTGGGGCCGCCTTGTGGGCTACATCGAGACCGATCTGTCGCCTGCCTGGCATGATCCCACAGGGCCTTGGGTGTCGACAGGTGCGGCAGCCGTTGCCTGGCCCGCTGTGGCGGTGGGGCTTTGGCTGACCGCCCGGTGGGGCGTTGTCCTGTGGGGTGCAGCCCTTGCCATTGAGTTCGCCATCATCCTCACCGACGCCTCGCTCGCCCCCTTCGGCCTTCCCGCCTTTTACGCCAACCTTGCCGCCTTCGCGGTTGTGACGGCCCTTGGCGGCGTGCGCGCCGTGCGGCGCAAGGAATACAACTGACCGGCCCCCAAAGGGTCCCAAGACAACCAAGGAAAGGGGACGCCATGTCTCAGATTGCCTTCATCGGCCTTGGCAATATGGGCGCGCCCATGGCGGGCAACCTTGCCAAAGCCGGCCACGATGTCTTGGGGTATGACGCAGCGCCTGCCGCCCGCGAGGCGTTTGCCGCATCCGGCGGGGCTTTGGCGGACAGTCTGGAGGCAGCGGTGGGGACGGCCGATGCCGTCATCACCATGCTGCCCGCAGGCGCCCATGTGCGAGAGGTTGTGACGGGGGAGGGCGGCGTCCTCTCCCACCTCAAAGACGGCGCCTTGCTGATTGATTGTTCTACCATTGACGTTGCCGCCGCGCGCGAGGTGGCTGCCGCTGCAGGCGCACAAGGTGTGGCGATGGTGGACGCCCCTGTCTCCGGCGGCGTTGGCGGGGCGGCCGCTGCAACGCTGACCTTCATGGTGGGGGGCGAGGAGGCAACATTTGCCCGCGCCGAGCCGCTCTTGGCAGCCATGGGCAAGACGGTGGTCTATTGCGGCTCGGCCGGCGCGGGGCAGGCCGCCAAGGTCTGCAACAACATGATCCTCGGCATTTCGATGATTGCCGTCAGCGAAGCCTTCAACCTTGCCGACGGATTGGGGCTCGACCGGCAAAAGCTGTTCGATGTGGCAAGCACCGCCTCGGGCCAGTGCTGGTCGCTCACCACCTACTGCCCTGTGCCAGGGCCCGTCCCCACCTCCCCCGCCAACCGCGACTATGCCCCAGGCTTCACAGCACAGATGATGCTGAAGGACCTGAAGCTTGCCGCCGAGGCTGCCGACACATCAGGCGTTGCAACGCCTTTGGGCGCCGGCGCCCGCGCCCTTTATGAAGCCTTCTGCGATGCCGGTGGCGAGGCGACGGATTTTTCAGGCATCATCACCCACCTTCGCGGTAAGGATTGAGAGGGCGGTTCGGCCGGGGCTCACACCGCCCTCCCGCTTCGTCTAGCCGGCTTCGCGAGACCTCAGCGCCGCCTGAGCCGCACCGAGAAACGCACGGCTTTGTGCCGTGCCGGGCATTGCCGCCATCACCTCGGGCTTTGACTGGGCCTCTTCCCAGAACGCTTGCAGCGACGCATCAAGGCCTTGGTCCCTTTGGGTGAAGGCCTCAATTAGGCTTTGCGCGCGGCGGGCAAGGGCAAGTGCCGGCTCCCCGCCGGGGTCGGCGCCATCGTCAGCAAGGCGGGCCGCCTCTGCGTAAATGTCGTTCCAGGCCGCTTCGACGGCTGTCTGGTCCGTCGGCGTAAAAGAGCGCTCAGCCAAAGCTTGCCTTTGTGCCGGAGAGTAGTGCCGCTCGATCAGTGCGTCGACGGCGGGACTTTTGGTCTCGCTCATGGTGGTCTCCTTGATGAGATTGATGAGATCGTCCGAACTGAGCGAGGCACCT
>JBCDCF010000504.1:0-3494 GCA_039182345.1 Pseudomonadota bacterium | reverse complement strand
CACCATCTCCACCCTGGTGGACGGGCGGCCCATTGACCTTGCGGCCGACGATCTGCCGCCAGCCGACGGGATTGTCCTGTGCGCTGCCCATCCCGGCCGCTCGCGCACCTTCGGAGACTGGCTGGACCCTGCCCTCATCGACGAGCGGGACACCTTGTCCGTCGACCCCGAGTTCGACCTTTTCTCAGGCGCCCACGGCCCTCCATTTTCGCACGCGTTCCTGACCCGCTTCAGGGCCGCACAGAAGGAACGGCGCAAACGGCTTGAGGCGTGGGTCTGGGCGCGCCTGCGGCTTCTGCGTTCCAACCCCGAAGGCCCCCAGGACGAGGCATTCGTCATCTACCGCACCCACGCCGACCCGCGCTTTTTGGACCTGTCGCTGGACGCCAACGACCGCGCGCCAGGGAGCCTGTGGGGCGTACCGCACGAGGTGAACACGGCCGCCAACGCCATGGGCCGCTTCACAACGCTGACGGCGTTCTTGTCCCAGTGGTCCACCGCCTCGCGGGCCGATGGCCCTGACAGGATGGCGGAGACAAGTGTCCCGGTGCAGCTCTTCGACTACACAGCAGACCAGTCCGTCTTCCCCTCCTCCAACAAGGCCTGGCTCGACGCCATCGCCAGCCGCGAGAAAGGCGGCGAGGCGGAGGTGATTACCATTAAAGGCGGCGACCACTACCTCGCAGGCCTCCCGGATCTCGTGGATGAAGTCGCCACCAAGATCGCCGAAAGGTTCGCTTAAACTCCCCCAAAGCCTCCCAACGCCACCCCCCCTTCAGCGTCAGCGTCCTCGCACGAACGCCCCAAGGGACTCCCCTAACCTTCCTTTGGTGAGATGGAAGCCCGACCTTCCTTCGGAGCCGACTAAGCTTCAGCCCCCGCGGAGCGGAACTCGGGTCAACCCCGAAGAGCGAAGCGTGGGTTGAGGCGAGTTCCCCTCCGCGGGACAATTGCCCACAGGCGGGAGAGGCTTTGCACGGCCCCCTCCCACCTCTCAAAACGCAGGGGCGTTACCTAGACCCCCGGCTCACTTGTACGTCTTGGACCAGAGGTTCTCGGTCTCATCGATGGTGTCGGGCGTCACCACGCGCCCCTTGGCAAGGCAGCCGTCTTCCCCGCAGCCGGGGTCTTCGCCCTGGTGGAGGGCGATGAGGACGCGCACCAGCTCTTCGGAATGCTTGAAGGCATCGTAGGTGGTGGAGACGTCGATATAGCCGCCTTCCATCAGCGGCACGGCGCCAGGCAGAAGGTCCTGGGTGGCGAGCCAGAAGTGATTGTCATCGCCCTGCGGGGCCCAGCGGCCGGCCTCTTCCAGGGCGGACTGGACGGCGGTGATCGCAAAGTCGCTGGCGATGAAGGCGCAGTTGGCATCGGGATTGGCGCGAAGGGCATTGGCAAGGCCTGAGCGGAAGAGTTCTGGGTTCCACTCGGTCGGCACCTGCGCGATGGTGGTGAACTCGTCGCGCCGCTCGTCCACCTCGTTCCACCCCTTGGAGCGGTTGACGGCGTTGATGTCGGTCAGCGCGCCCTGGAGTTCGATGCAGCGGCCATCCACCCCTTGTTCGCCCAAAAGGTCGGCGAACGCTTCGCCCGTGGTGATGGCCTGGTCATAGCTGTCGCCGCCCACATGGGCGGTGGGGGTGACGCGCTCAGCTGCCCTGTCGAAGGTGATGAAGGGAATGCCGGCCCCGTTCGCCGCGCGGATGGAGGCGCCGATGGCCCCTGCATCCTCGGCGCGGGCGACCACGAAATCGACGCCGCGGGTCAACAGGTCCTCCACGTTGGACTGCTGGCGGCTCGGATCGGCGTCGGCAACGTTGATGATCCACTCGAAGGTGAGGCCGGCCTCGGCGCCCTGGCGCTCGGCTTCGGCCTTCATGTAGTCCTCCCAGGCCTGTTCCAGGGGCTGGGTCTTTGAGTTCCAGGAGAGGCCGACGGTGATGTCGGCCGCCGCCACTGGGACGGCGACGGTGGCAGCGGCAAGGGCCACAAGGATGCGTTTCAAGGGAGTTCCTCCGGGGTTATTGCGGGGCCTCATGGGGAGGCGCCCGGTCGCGCGCGCAGCGCAGAAGCGTACATGGCAACGAAGATCACGACGCCGCCCACAAGCTCGTAGAAGTACGGGTTGGCGCCGATGTGGTTGAGGCCTGAGCGGATCACCTCGAACGTCAGTGCGCCGAGGAGAACGCCCCAGAACACAGAGCCGCGCCCGCCGAACAGGCTGATCCCGCCCACCACCACAATGGCAACGGCGGTGAACTCAAGCCCGCGGCCCAAAAACGTCGTCACCGATCCGACTTGTGCGGCGGCAAACACACCGCCGATGGCTGCGAGCGTGCCTGACAGGACAAAGCTCAGGAACACCGTGCGCCCGACGGGAATGCCGATGCGCCTTGCGGTCGCCTCGTCATTGCCGATGGCGGTGATGTTGCGCCCGAACGGGGTGTCGCGATGAAGGATGTGGACCACAAGGATGATCGCGAACGCAAAGACAATGTCCATGAAGAGGGGACCGACGGTCCAGTTGCCGAACCCGCGCATGGCGTCGGGAAGGACGATCACCTGCGAGTTGGTGATTTGAAGGGCAAGGCCGCGAAAGGCGATCATTGAGCCGAGCGTGGCAATCAGCGGATTGACCTTCAGGACGCTGACCACAAAGCCGTTCACGGCGCCAAGCACCGCCCCGATGATGACCGCAAGCACCACCGCAAGGGGAATGGGAAGGCCATAGTCGGTGATGGCAACGGCCGCGCAGGACATGGCGACGAAGGCGATGGAGCCCACCGAAATGTCGAGCTTTCCCATCATGACCACAATGGCCATGCCTGTGGCGATGATGGCAACCGGGGCCATGGCGTGCAAAAGGCCGATGACGTTGGCAGGCGCAATGAAGCTTGGCGCGGCAAAGGTGAAGCCAGCCACAAGGGCCACCAGCACTAGGGGAAAGCCGTAGTCGAGGGCAAAGCGGCCGAGGGCACCCATCAGGCGGCCATCCCTTGGTTGCCCTCAGTGTCGCCTGAGAGGGCGGCGATCAACGCGTCCTCGCTGGCGTTGCCAGGAAGGCTGGTGACGACGCGCCTTCGGGCAATGACGAGGTAGCGGTGGCTCACCTGCATCAACTCCTCAAGCTCTGAGGAGATGATGAGGACGGCCGCCCCCGCCTTCGCCCGCTCCACCACCAGGCGCAAAATGTCGGCCTTGGCGGAGAGGTCGAGCCCGCGGGTCGGTTCATCGAGGATCAGGATCTGAGGCTCAGCGGCAAGCCACTTGCCGAACACCACCTTTTGCTGGTTGCCGCCCGACAAGGTGCCAACCGTCTGGCCTGGCCCCGAGGCGCGGATGGACAACCGCTCCATCACAGAGCGCGCCATGGTGCGCACCGCGCCCACCTTGATGCGCCCTGCCCACCCGCTGAGGCGCGACAGGTTCGGAAGGGCAATGTTGGTGGCAACGGAAAAGGGCAACAAAAGCCCCTCCCCCTTGCGGTCTTCGGT
>JBCDCF010000503.1:0-3502 GCA_039182345.1 Pseudomonadota bacterium | reverse complement strand
CGAGCGACGCCACCACCAAGACGGCGAGGAGGGCGCGCCCTGCCGCACTCCTGCGGAAGGGCGTGGCCATCAGTGGCTGATGGGACCGGCCCCCCAGACGTAGATGGCAACGAAGAGGAACAGCCAAACCACGTCGACGAAGTGCCAGTACCAGGCCGCCGCCTCAAAGCCGAAGTGACGTTCGGGCGTGAAGTGGTCCTTCGCCGCCCGCCACAGACAGATGGCCAGGAACACCGTCCCCACGAACACGTGGAAGCCGTGGAAGCCCGTCGCCATGTAGAAGGTGGCGCCGTAGATGTTGCCTTCGAAGGAGAAGGCGGCGTGGGTGTATTCCCAGATCTGCACGATGGAGAACAGAACGCCGAGGCCCACAGTCAACCCAAGGCCCCAGCGCACGCCTTCCTTGTCGTTCTCGAGAAGGGCGTGGTGCGCCCAGGTGACCGTCGTGCCCGACAACAGAAGGATCATCGTGTTGAAGAGCGGCAGGTGCCAGGGGTCGAAGGTCTCAATGGTCTCAGGCGGCCAGGTGCCACCGGTTTCGGCAAGGCGGGCGAACTCCTGGGTATTGCCGACAAACAGGGCCGCATCGAAGTAGGCCCAGAACCAGGCCACGAAGAACATCACCTCAGAGGCGATGAACAGCATCATCCCGTAACGCAGGTGCAGCTTGACCACAGGCGTGTGGTCGCCCTGGAGGGATTCCTTGACGGTATCGATCCACCAGCCGGCCATGGTGAACAGGATGATCACCATCCCAACGGCGAAGATGCCCCAGCCGCCGATATCGTAGCCGCCGACCATCAGGACGTCGCCCTTGTTCCAACGCATCATCGCAATGGCACCGATGGCCATGATGAATGCGCCCACCGATCCGATGATCGGCCAGGGGCTCGGTTCCAGAATATGATAGTCGTGGTTGGGCTTACCGGTCGCCATGCTTCATCCTTGCCCGCTGGTCGGGGTGCTCGACGTGTCCGCGGTCTTGCCCCGATTGTGGCGGGACTGCCGCGTGGTGTTGTTCAGCTTCTGCCACGCTTCACGCGGCAGGTCGACAGGGCAGCCAACGCCATGCCGCAGATTTTCTCATCCGCCCGCAGCGGCAAGCTCGGCCGCATCGCCCATGAACGGGAAGAAGGTGTAGGACAGCGTCAAAACGCTGACGCCGTCGGCATTGGTGTCATCGTCGAACCCGGGGTCCACGTAAAACACCACAGGCACCACCCGCCGCTCACCTGCAGCAAGGGGCTGTGCGCCAAAACAAAAACACTCGATCTTGGTGAAGTAGCCGCCGCCTTGATAGGGGCTGACATTGTAGACCGCGGTGCCCACCGTGTCGGTCTTGCTGACGTTTTCGATCACGTAGTCGGCCTGGGCCACCTCGCCGATCCGCACCGTCATGGTGCGTTGAACGGGGCGGAAGGTCCACGGTAGGCCCTTGGCCATGTTGGCATCGAACCGGACGGTGATTTCCCTGTCGCGCGGCTCCAGCCCCTCAACGGCTTCGACGGTGGCGATGGAGGGGGTGCCGCCAAACCCGGTCACCCGGCAAAACAGGTCGTAAAGGGGAACGGAGGCGTACGCGGCGCCCACCATGAAGGCGACGAAGGCCACACAGGCAAGGGCGACCTTGGCGTGATTCTTCGAGGACGATGAGGCGGGCGCGTTGTCTGTCACAGCGGGCGTGTCCCTATTGTGCCACCGATCTGGACGATCGTGATGGCGTAAAAGATCCCCACCACAGCCACCAGAATGAGGGCGATGGCGATGCTGCGGCTGCGTTGCCGGCGTTTGCGCTCCGCCTCGGCCGCGGGGCTGAGGGTTTCGGCCGCCGGTTCGTTGTCAGGCAGGTCGCTGGTGGTTGTCATGCCAGGATCCCCGCAATGGCCCTGTCGGCCAGCAACGCCCCGAAGAGCGCGAAAAGGTACACGATGGACACCCCGAAGAGGCGTCCTGCGGCCCGCCGCTCGCCGTCATCGTCGGCGCGCAGGAGGTCGACGGCGCGAAGGACGAGCCAGGCGCCAAGGCCGAGCGCCACCACCCCGTAGCCGACGCCGGCGAACCCGAGCGCGGTGGGCACAAGGCCGGCAATGGCCGTCAACACCGCGTAGATGAGCGTTTGAACCCGTGTCCACCGTTTGCTCGCGACCACAGGCAGCATCGGCACGCCGGCGCGGGCATAATCGTCCTTCTTGAGGATTGCGAGGGCCCAGAAATGGGCTGGCGTCCACAAGAAGATGATGGCGAACATGACGATCGGCTCGACCGCCAGTGAGCCAGTGACAGCCGCCCACCCCACCACCGGTGGCAGGGCTCCTGCCGCGCCGCCGATGACGATGTTCTGCGCCGTCCGCCGCTTCAGCCACAATGTGTAGATGGCGACGTAGAAGAAGATGGTGAAGGCCAAAAGGGCTGCGGCAAATCCGTTCGAGGCGAAGCCGAGAAGCACGACGGAGCCAAGGCTTAGCATGGTGCCGAAGATGATGGCCGCTTCGCGGGTGACGCGGCCAGATGGCACAGGCCTTTGGGCGGTGCGCGACATGACGGCGTCGATGTCACTGTCAAAAGCCATGTTGAGGGCACCTGAGGCCCCGGCACCGACAGCGATCGCCAGCAGCGAAACAATGGCAAGGACGGGATGCAGCGAGCCCGGCGCCAGGATCATCCCGGCGAACGCGGTGAACACCACCAACGACATGACGCGCGGCTTGAGGAGGTCGAAAAAGTCCCGCGGCAATGCGTCGGAAAGGCCGGCGTCCAGAAGCTCGCTCTGCCTCATCGACATGGGTCAAACTCTCTTGTCTCAACGCGCTGCAGGGGCCTACACGCTGGCCCCTTGCTGCGCTGCCGCCTCCCGAAACGGGGCGGCGAAGGTTTCGGACGGCGCTCCGACAATGGGGCGCGCCGTCCAGTGTAACAGGGCGGCGTGGGCGCCCGGCGGGTGCGGACCTTTAGCGGATCCGCGGCAACGTTTCGAACTGGTGGTAGGGCGGGGGTGAGGACAGCGTCCACTCCAGCGTGGTTGCCCCTTCGCCCCAGGGATTGTCCGCGGCTTTGCGCTTGCGAGCAAACGCGTCCACCAGCACCCAGACGAACACCAGCATCGCCACCACCATGATGTAGGAGCCGATGGAGGACACAAGGTTCCAGGCCGCATAGGCGTCAGGATAGTCCACGTAGCGGCGCGGCATGCCCTGACGACCCAGGAAGTGGTGCGGGAAGAAGATCAGGTTCACGCCGATGAACATGATCCAGAAGTGCACCTTGCCGAGCGTCTCGTTGTACATGACCCCGAACATCTTCGGGAACCAATAGTACCAGCCGGCAAAGATCGCGAACACGGCCCCCATGGACAACACGTAGTGGAAGTGCGCCACCACGTAGTAGGTGTCGTGGTAGACGCGATCGAGACCGGCGTTGGCAAGCTGCACCCCCGTCACCCCCCCCCAAGGGCCCAGGAAGGTGACGCCGCGGGGCCGGTCCAGGGGGGGCGGCGGCGCGGGGG
>JBCDCF010000502.1:0-3509 GCA_039182345.1 Pseudomonadota bacterium | reverse complement strand
TGCCCGGTGAGGAGAGAGACCAGGACGCCTGCGGCAATGAAGTTGAACATGATGGTGGTGATGACAACGTGGCTGCCCCGCGTTGCCTGCAGATAGCCGGGAATGAAGGCCCACGCCGCGCCGAACGCTGCCGCCCCCATGATGGCAAGGGGCAAAACGATGACGCCGGGCACCACCGAATCAAGCGCAAGGCACACCAGCACCGCCCCCAGCCCGCCAAGCGCTGCCTGCCCTTCCCCCCCAATGTTGAAGAGACGTGCCTGGAGCGCCACCGCAACGGCAAGCCCCGTGAAGACGAAGTTGGTGGCGTAGTAGAGTGTGTAGCCAAGGCTTCCAGGGTAAACGAACGCCCCGTCGAACATCACCTTGAGGGCTTTAATGGGGTTCTCCCCAATCAGCGCGATGACGACCCCGGCCACAAAGAACGCCAGAAACAGGTTGATGAGCGGGATGACCACAAGGTCCACCCACCGGGGCAGGACGTTCACGCCACACGCTCCTTGCGCTCTGACCCGGTGGCAATGCCTGCCATCATCAGTCCCACCGTGCCGCGATCGGCGTTGGCTCCATCCACCTCGCCGACAATTCTACCAGCGTTCATGGCGATGATGCGGTCCGACAGGGCAAGGATCTCATCAAGCTCCACCGATACCAGGAGCACAGCACATCCCTGATCGCGCAGCTCCAGAAGGCGGGCGTGGATGAACTCGATGGCGCCTATGTCCACCCCCCGCGTCGGCTGCCCCACAAGGAGCACTTTGGGGTGCGATCCGTGCTCGCGTGCCAGCACCAGTTTTTGCTGGTTGCCGCCGGAAAATCCTGCCGCCCGCAGCCGCGGGTCAGGGGGGCGCACATCGAACCGGCCCATCAGTTCAGCGCACCGTGCCCCCATGCGGCGGGTGGCAAGGAGCCAGCGCCGTCCCCCACGGGCCTCCTGAAGCTGCCCAAGGACGGCGTTTTCCTGGGCCTGAAAGGCCATGACGAGGCCTTCCCGCCGCCGGTCTTCAGGCACATGGGCGATGCCAAGACGGCGCATGCGCTTGGGGTCTGTGGGTGCGGCGCGGCTGATGGTCTGACCGCCGACGCTGATGATCCCCTCATGGGGTGCTTTGATGCCTGACAGGCAGGCCAGCAGCTCCGACTGTCCGTTGCCGGCAACCCCTGCAATGCCGACAATCTCCCCCTCGCGCAAGGTGAGGCTCACATCGTCCAGCCGCCGCACGCCGCCTTCGATGAAGGACAAGCCCTCCGCCTTCAGCGCAACGCCGCCGGGCTTGGCAGGCACCTCGTTTGCCACATGGCGCACGGTGCGCCCCACCATCAACTCGGCAAGCTCCTGCCTGTTGGTTTGTGAGGTCTTGCGGTGGGCCACCATCTTGCCCTGGCGCATCACCGAGACGTTGTCGGTGATGGCCATGATCTCGCGCAGCTTGTGGGTGATGAGGAGGATCGTCACCCCCCGCGCCTTCAAGACCGCAAGGCTTTCAAACAGACGGTCGGTCTCGTCGGGCGTCAGCACCCCCGTGGGCTCATCCAAAATGAGGATGCGCCCGCCCCTGATCAGCGCCTTCAAGATCTCCGCGCGCTGTTGCAGGCCGACGGGAAGATCCTCCACCACCCCATCGGGGTCGACGGCAAGGTTGTAGGTGCGCTCCATCTCAAGGAGTTGTTCGCGAACGCTGGCACGGGAGGCTTTCAGGATCTGGCCTGTTGCCATCCCCAACATCAAATTCTCAAGGACGGTGAAGTTCGGCACCAGCATGAAGTGTTGGTGAACCATGCCGATCCCTTGGGCGATGGCATCGGCGCTCGAGGTCAGCTTGACAGGCGCGCCGAAGAGTTCGATCGCCCCTTTGTCGGCCGTATAGTGGCCCGACAGGATGGACACCAAGGTGGATTTGCCGGCGCCGTTTTCCCCGATGATGCCGTGGACGGAGCCCTCGTCCACCTCAAGGCTCACATCATCGTTGGCCTGGACGGTGCCGAAGCGCTTGCAGATGCCTGAAAGGCGGATGGCGGGCGGTGGGCTCACCCCGCCCTCCCTGGCTTGGCGGCCACAAGCTCCACCGTGTTGCCTTCAGGATCCTTCACAAAAAGCCCGCGCCATCCTGTCCAGTCAAAGTCCTGGAATCGGTAAGGAATGCCGAGCCTGTCGAAATGGGAGGCGGCGGCGGCCTGCTCCTCCCACCCCACGGTGAGGGCCATGTGATGGAAGGCGTTCTGGGGGGCAGGCTCAGCCACACGCGCCTCATCATGGAACAAGGCAAGGACGGCGGTGTGGCCTTGGTACCCGTCGGCAATCTTGAAGAAGGTGATGCCCCCCGGCCGCCGGGCGTAAAGCTCAAGGCCGATGACCTCTTCGTAAAAGCGTTCCATGGCGGCACGGTCGCGGCAGCGGATCGCAATCTCGCCCAGCGCGCGCACCCTGAAGCCGCGGCCGTTCGTGCCGGCCGCGGTTCGGGTGGAAGGGTGCGCCTCGGTCAAGGGTTAGACCGGGCAGGCGTTGTCGTCCTCATAATTGTGGACGTCGATCTCGCCGGAGATGATCTTCGCTTTTGCCTCTTCCATGGCGGCGCGGATCTCATCGGTCAGGAGCGAGGCATTCTCCTCGTCCGCCACATAGTCCACGCCCTCATCGGCAAGACCCATGGTGACAACGCCGGAGGTGAAGTCGCCGTTCATGGCGTCCATCAGCGTGTTGTAGGCGGCATTGTCCACGCGCTTCAGCATGGAGGTCAGCACCGACCCTGGGGCGACGGCAGCCTGGTCGCTGTCTACGCCAATGGCAAGCTTGCCTTCATCGGCGGTGGCACGGATGACGCCGAGCCCCGTACCGCCGGCCGCTTGGTAGACGACGTCGGCCCCACGGTCGATCTGGCTGCGGGCAAGTTCAGCCCCTTTGGTGGGGTCGTTCCAGGCCGCTGGCGTGGTGCCTGTCATGTTGGCCAGGACCTCAACGTCAGGGTTCGCGGCCATCGCCCCAAGCTCGTAACCGCACAGGAACTTGCGGATCAAAGGCACGTCCATGCCGCCCACAAAGCCCACCGTGCCGCTTTCGCTGGCAAGGGCGGCGGCGATGCCCACAAGGTAACTGCCCTCATGCTCCTCGAAGCGGTACTGGCGAAGGTTCGGACGGTCGAGCCAGTAGACGTCGATGATGGCGAACTCCTTGTCGGGAAACTCTGCCGCCACCTTGTCGATGGCATCGGCCTGGGCAAAGCCCACACCAATCACCAGCGTGGCGCCCCTTTGGGCCATACGGGTGATCGCCTGCTCGCGCTGGGTCTCGTTGGTGACCTCGAACTCCATCACCTCAACGCCGGTCTCGTCCATGAAGCGCTTGACGCCATTCCAGACGCCTTCATTGAACGACTTGTCGAACTTGCCGCCCATGTCGAACACCACCGCAGGACGGAAATCGTCGGCGGCTTGGGCGGTAAAGGCCATCATCGCGGCGCCGGCGAGGCCCGCCAGCAAGGGTTTCAGGGTCATGTCACCTCCTCCAAGGC
>JBCDCF010000501.1:0-3518 GCA_039182345.1 Pseudomonadota bacterium | reverse complement strand
TGCTGTGGTAGGTGACGCCGGTTTCCCTGGTGCTTGGGTGACTGCCTTCGGCATCGGCCCAAGAGTAGGACCCTTGGATCCCCACCACCCAATGGCCGGCAAACGCGTAGTCACACCCCAGTTGGACGCCGCCGGCAATGCCGTCCACTGCGTGGCTGCCGAGGGACTGGCCGATGAAAGCGCCGCCTTGGGTCACAGGCGTCCAGTCGTCCGCCTGGCCCCAGATGCCACCTGCGTGGACGCCGCCATAACACCCCGTCCAGTCGAAGGCGGGTGTTGGTTCGTCAGCCGCAACGGCCGGCACACTCACCAACGCAGCGCCGGCAATAAGGGCGACACAGAAGGTCCGCATGGCTCCCCCAATCAATGAGATGGGTGAAGGCTAACGGACCACGCCGCCCTATGGCTGTAGCGCACCGATCACAGAGCGGACACGTTGTGCGTGTCGCTTTAGTGGTCGCCTGAGGCGCTGAGCCTTTCGGCCCGCCGCGCACCCCAAAAACCTGCCAGTCTCTTCAAGGCGAAGGGTCGTCCACAGGGCTGTAAAGGTTGACCGGCGTTGCAATGCCGCGAAGGGCATGGGCACCAAGGTGATCCAACGTGTCGTCCACCAAAGCGGCGACGGACTGGGTCATCAGGATTTGCCTGTCGAAGGCTTTGCTGAGTGCCTCCACGCGGCTCGCCTCGTTGACGCTTGAGCCGATGACGGTGAAGTCGAGCCGCTCCGACCCGCCCACATTGCCGAAAAACACCGACCCATCGTGAAGGCCGATCCCTGTGCGCAAGGGAGCCCATCCGCTCACATTGTGAAGGGCCTCCGGTGGGTTGCGGTTCATCTCGGCAACGGCATTGAGCGCTGTGCGAGCCGCCGCCAGTGCCGCATTCGCAGCCGCCTTGGGGGTGCCGAACTGTTTGTGCGGGAACACGGCAAGGACACCGTCCCCCATGAATTTCAACACCTCGCCCCCGTGGGACATCACCGCCTCCACAAGGCAGCCGAAATAGGCGTTGAGGAGGGCAATCATGGGCTCGTTGCCAAGCTCTTCGCTGAGGATGGTGAAGCGGCGCAGGTCCGACAGCCAAATGACCGCCTCGATCAGCCGCCCGTCGCCCCTTTGGATGGACCCGCTCAAGACTTCCTGGCCCGCGGCGGGGCCCAAGTACGTGACGGCAATATTGCGGGTGATGCGAAGGGAGATGTGGCGCTCCACATGAAGGCCGAAGAGGGGCAAGAGGCGCTTCAGCGCTGCCACCGTTTCATCGCCAAACCCGCCTTCGGCGCCGGTCGCCAGCGTAACGGCGTTGTGGTAGCTGCCGCCTGAGCGAAGGGCGACCGCCACATAGTCGGTGATCCCCTGCTCTTCCAGCTCCGCCATCAGCGGAAAGCGGGCCATGTGCGGGTCTGTGGGGCCCCCGCGCACAAGGCCGCCTTCGGTGAGAATCTCATGCAAAGGGTTGAGAAGATAGGATGGCGACTGCTGGGCGGCTTTGCCCACCTGCACCTCGTTGCAGATGCCTCGTTGGGTCTCATAGACCCAGGCAAATCCATAAAGCATCGGGTGGAGTGTGCCTGTGTGAAGGCTCGCCCGTTGAAGCTTAAGGCCGATGGCGTTCAGCCGCACCACGAGGTTGACGAAAAGCTCGAGGAGATCGTCGATGGTGACCGCCTCTTGCAGGAGGTAGGCCTCCACGTCCTCCACCGTCTTGTAGAGCCCGTCGGGGACGGCAGGCGCCTCCATGGTCCGCAAGAGGGTGATGAAGTCGGGCAGCGGCGGTTTCCGAGCGTCCTCGTCCATCCTATCACCCCAATCTGACGAGCCTGCCTACTGCGCGGCCCTTAACGCCCGCCAGCCCACCGGGCACAGGGCCTCAGTTGCCACCTTAAAGGACTTTCGCTGGAGTTTAAGGCGTGCAACGGTCCCACCGCTATGCCCTCCGCGCTGTTCGACCTCACCAACACAACCGCGCTTGTCACTGGAGCCAGCCGCGGCATCGGCCAGGCGATGGCCGTCGGCCTTGCGCAAGCCGGGGCCGATATCGTTGCCGCCGCCCGCAGCGAGACCGGCCTTGATGAGACGCGCGCTTTGGTGGAGGCCTGCGGCCGGCGCTGCACCGTCCTGCCCCTCGACGTGACTGACCGCAAAGCCGTTGCCGCCCTTGCCGACCTTGATGGCCCGCCCACCATCCTCGTCAACAATGCGGGCATGGAGGAGGTGTCCCCCTCCACCGACGTGTCAGAGGCGCTTTGGGACAGGATTGTCGACACCAACCTGAAAGGCGCCTTCTTCGTCGCCCAAGCCTTCGCCAAGGGGCTGATGGCGCGGGGCCTTGGCGGCAGCATCATCAATCTGGGCTCTTTGACGAGCGCTGCGGGCGTGCCGACGGCGGTGCCCTACACCGCCTCCAAGGCCGGCATCTTGGGCATGACGCGGGCGCTCTGCGCCGAGTGGGCACCCCATGGCATTCGCGTCAACGCCATCGGTCCAGGCTACTTCCGCACCGAACTGACGGAGGTCTTCTATCAGGACGACGCCTGGCAGGAGGCAATGCGTGCAAAGATCCCCATGGGCCGCTTCGGCGACCTTGAGGACCTGAAGGGCGCTGCCGTCTTCCTCGCCAGCAACGCCTCCGCCTACGTCACCGGCCAAATTGTATACGTGGATGGCGGCACTCTTGCATCCCTTTGAGCGAGTAGACGATGGCGTTGGCAGCGCGGGGCGCAAAGGCAAGGCACATGAAAGGCGCCGCAAGAGGATGGACCCTGTGACAGAGCGGATCCCTTTCGCTGGTTACCTCGTCGTGCCCAATCGCCTCTGCATCATCTGCATTCACATCTTTGACGGCAGCGCCGCGCCGAAAACGGTCGTCCATGAGCGCGATGGATCATGGCAGGTGGTATGCGAGCGCGGCCACGGGAGTGCGAAAGACTTCAAGGTCGTCGGCTTTGGTCACGTCGCCCCGCTCCTTCCCACACACGAGGAACTCCCTCACCTTCCACCGGGCCATCTTGCAGAGGAGACTGACGACGGCCGCTGGGTGGTCAACGATTACCCGGAAGAAGAAGAATGCTGACCGGCCCACTCTCCGCCGGCGCGATGCCGCGCCGTTTCCCTGACCTGTCGTCTACGGGCGTGCACTGACCATGTCGAGCATGGTGGAGATCGAAGGCGTCTCTAAGCGCTTTGGGACGGTGACGGCGGTATCCGATGCCAGTCTCAGCCTGGCGCGGGGGGACTTTCTGACCATCGTCGGCCCGTCGGGGTGCGGCAAGACCACATTGTTGAGGATGATTGCGGGGTTCGACCGCCCGTCCGCAGGCGCCATCAAGATCGCCGGGCGGGATGTGGGGGCAGTGCCTGCCTATAAACGCAGCATCGGCATGGTGTTTCAGCGTCTTGCCCTTTTCCCCCATATGACGGCTGCGCAAAACGTTGCCTACCCGCTGAAAATGCGCGGCTTTCCGGCTCGCGAGATACCTGAGCGGGTGGATCGATACCTGTCCCTCGTCAAGCTTGACG
>JBCDCF010000500.1:0-3563 GCA_039182345.1 Pseudomonadota bacterium | reverse complement strand
GGACGTTTTTGCCAGTCTTCTCTTCAAGGTGGGCGAGGAAGTCGGACCAGGCCTCGGCGTAGACGGCGGGGTCTTCCACGGGCGTGTAGGCGAAGATCAGCGTGTCGGGGTCCACCAGCTGCGACGCATCGGTGGGAATGTCGGCAATCAGATCGCCGTCAGCGTCGGTGTAGCGGCTGTCGAGCGTGAATTCGGCCATGGCCGGGGCAGCGGCAAACGCGGCGACCAACGCGCCGGCAACGAGCATTCTCATCGGTTATCCCTCATGCGATGGATGTCAGTGGCTGGGAGCTATTTGGCACATCCGCGCGCCCGGGCAAATGTTTGTTGAGGGTCTGGCCCACCTTTTCTTGCAGTGCGAGAGACCTGGCAGCCCCACAACCGATTAAGCCCACTGAAAGGGCGCGCTTGTTGGGAAGATTGTCGCAAATCTGACAAAAAACACCTGTAATCAACTGACAAAACAGGGATTTGACCGCCATCGACCGGCGGGCAACATCCATGAAAGCCTGAAAAAAGACGCACTAAGTGCATCCAATACAATGGAGCGCCTCCCCAGTTCCGCGAGGTCAAAGGGCCAGGCGGGCAGGGGGCGGCCCTTTGCGCGGCGCGCTGCGGCACGTCATAACAGTGTCGCAAAGGTGTCGTCCTGGTGGTGTCCTCGCGGGGACATTCGTTGCCGCATCCGCCCGACGGACGGTCCCGCCCGCCCGGAGCGCATCGCAAATCTGAGGGAACCTATGGCAAACTCGAACACCGTTTTGGCTGGCTTTGTGTCGGCGGCCATGCTTGTGGCGCCGACACTCGCCATCGCCGCTGACGTGGAGCTGGGGCCGCGCCCCTACTTCCTCGTCAACTTGCTTGAAGATGGCGAGTTGAAAGACAAGCTGTCGGCCTGCGAAGGGCCGTTCAAGCCGTCCAACTTCTCCATCGGCCACCGCGGCGCGCCCATGCAGTTCCCAGAGCACACGCGCGAATCCTACATCGCTGCGTCTCGCATGGGGGCGGGCATCCTTGAGTGCGACGTCACCTTCACCAAGGACCATGAGCTGGTGTGCCGCCATGCCCAGTGCGACCTGCACACCACCACCAACATCCTTGCAACGCCTCTCGCCGACAAGTGCACCACGCCCTTCTCCCCTGCGAGCGGTGACACCGATGCGTCCGCCAAGTGCTGCGCCTCCGACATCACCCTTGCCGAGTTCCGCACGCTGGAAGGCAAGATGGACGCCTCCGACCCCCGTGCCACAACGGTGGAGGAGTTTCTTGGCGGCACGGCCGACTGGCGCACCGACCTTTATTCGCCGGGCACCTTGATGACCCATGCCGAATCCATCGACCTCTTCAAGTCGCTGGGCGCCGGCTTTACCCCGGAACTGAAGTCGCCCGAGGTGGAGATGCCCCACGACGGCTTCTCCCAGGAAGACTATGCCCAGAAGCTGATCGACGAGTACGAGGCCGCAGGCGTCGACCCGTCACAGGTGTGGGCCCAGTCCTTCAACCTTGACGATGTGAAGTACTGGATCGCCAACGCCCCCGCATTCGGCGAGCAGGCCGTCTACCTGGACGACCGTTACGACATCGACGGGTTCGACCCCAACGACCCGTCCACCTACGAGCCCACCATGAAGGAGCTGGCGGATTCGGGCGTGAAAATCATCGCCCCGCCGCTGTGGATGCTGGTGAAGGTGGAAGACGGTGAGATCGTCCCCAACGCCTACGCCAAGGAAGCGAAGGCCGCTGGCCTCGACATCATCACCTGGACCTTGGAGCGCTCGGGCAAGCTGAACACTGGCGGCGGCTGGTACTATCAGTCCATCGCCTCAGTCACCAACGATGATGGCGACATGCTGAAGCTTCTTGATGTGCTGGCCCAGGATGTGGGTGTGCTCGGCGTCTTCTCCGACTGGCCGGCCACCACCACCTACTACGCCAACTGCATGGGCCTTTAAGCCCTTGCGGGGCCCGGCGGCTTGAGGCGGCCGGGCCTCTTCTTCAAGTGCGAAACGCCGTCTTGTCCGTCTTCAAAAGCTCGGAGACGGCGGGGAAGCTGCGAAGGCCCTCCGCCACCTCCTTGTCGAGGGCCGCTTCATGGGCCTTCACCTCCTGAAGGCGCGCCCCCACAGCATCGATTTTCTCAAACGGGACAATCACCACACCGTCCCCGTCCGCGACCACAATGTCGCCCGTCTCCACCTCGAGCCCACCGATCTGGACCGCAAACCCCACAGCGCCAGGGCCTTTGCTGTAAGGGGAGGCCGGTGTCAGCCCTGTGCACCACACCGGAACGCCTGTGGCGACAATTCCCGTGGCATCGCGCACGGGCCCGTCGGTGACGAAGGCAATGCCGCCGCCGTTCTTCAGCATGCCGATCACCCTGTCGCCCGCCGTCGCGCAGCCTTGGAAGCCTGCAAAGGCCGTCACCAGCACATCGCCTGGCTGAATGAAATCAAGCGCTGCGAAGGTGGCCAAGACGTCGGCAGGGCCGCAGTCGGCGGTAAGGGCAGGGCCCACCACCGTTTCGCGCGGTAAGGTCCCAGACAGGGGCCTGATCAGGGCATCCAGCGCGCCGCCGCCGCCAAGGGCATCGGCCACGAAGCCTGTTTGCACGCCGTCAAACAGGGCGAGCTGATCGGCCGTCGGTCGCCGCATGGCGCTGTTGATGGTGAGGATGGGCGGCTCTTCGATCATGGGGCTCTCCAGACGGTAGAGCGAAAAGGTGGCAAATGCCGACCCTTTCAGCAACGCCGGCCCGACCTTAAGCGGCCGTCTCTTCGCGCTTGCCTGCGCCGAACTGGAGGGTTGCAAGGCGCGCGTACACGCCGCCCCGCGCGGCAAGCTCGCGATGGGTGCCTGTTTCCACGATGCGTCCGCCGTCCAGCACCAGGATGCGGTCCGCCTTCACCACCGTTGCCAGGCGGTGGGCAATGACGAGCGTGGTGCGCCCTTCCATCAACCGCGTCAGGCCCTCTTGGATAAAGGCCTCGCTCTCAGCATCGAGGCTGCTTGTGGCTTCATCCAGGAGGAGGATGGGCGCGTCTTTCAAGATGGCGCGGGCAATCGAAATCCTCTGCCGCTCACCGCCCGAAAGCGCACCCCCAATCTCACCTACCGTTGTGTTGTACCCATCTGGCAGACGCGCAATAAACTCGTGACAGTTGGCCGCCTCGGCCGCCGCTTCCACCTCAGCATCGGTTGCGTTTGGCTTGGCCATGCGAATGTTGTTGCGAATCGAGTCATCAAACAGATACACATCCTGAAACACCACCGAAATGTGGCGCATCAGCTCTATCTGTTCTAACGACCGAATATCAACCCCGCCAATTTTGATCGTGCCATTTTGTGGATCAGCATAGCGTGTGATCATCTTTGTAATCGTCGTCTTTCCGCTCCCTGATGGTCCGACCAATGCGGTCAAACTATGCTCTGGCAGGGTAAACGACATGTCGTGCAAAACTGGGTCCCCTTCATTGCTGGTGTCGGTAGTTGCATATTCAAAATCAACGTCCGCAAAAGCGATATCAAAGCGCTCAATACGTTCGTGGGGTTGCTTGATCGGCATT
>JBCDCF010000499.1:0-3565 GCA_039182345.1 Pseudomonadota bacterium | reverse complement strand
CGCCCGGTGGTGGCCGTCCAACACCACCACGCCCACATTGCCGCCTGCCTTGCAGAAAATGGCCGGCCCGCCGGCGCGCCGCCTGTGGTGGGCATTGCCATGGACGGCCTTGGCCTTGGCCCTGACGAGACGGTCTGGGGCGGCGAGGTCCTTGTGGCCGACTACAGGGGATATGAGCGCGCCGCCGCCCTCAAGCCTGTCCCCCTCCCTGGCGGCAACGCAGCCTCACGCGAGCCTTGGCGCAACGCCTACGCACACCTGTGTGCGGCCATGGGGTGGCCCGATGCTGCGGCCTATGCGGATGTCCCGGCCATCGCACGCCTTGCGGCAAAACCCCTGCCCACCCTTGATGCGATGATGGCGCGTGGCCTCAACACGCCGTTGTCGTCCTCGTGCGGGCGGTTGTTCGATGCCGCTGCAGCGCTCTGCCTTTTCGCCTTCGACGGCCAGTCCTACGAGGGTGAGGCCGCCATGCGCTTTGAGGCCGCCATCGACCGCTCCGCCCTTGCCGACCCAAGCGAGGCCTACCCGTTTGCCATCGCCTCTGAGGATGGTCGTCTGTGGATCGATCCGACACCCTTGTGGCGCTGTCTTCTGGATGACTGCCGTGCTGGAGAACCTGTGGGGCGGGTGGCGGCACGGTTTCACCGTGGCCTTTCTGAGGCCATCGTCACCGTCGCGTCCCGCATCGCCCGTGAGCGCGGGCTCGACACCATTGCCCTCAGCGGGGGCTGTTTTCAAAACAAAGCGCTGTTCAGCCTCGTCCACGACGGGCTCGTCAGCCAAAAACTCAGTGTCTTGAGCCACTGCCGTGTGCCTGCCAACGATGGGGGATTGTCGTTGGGCCAGGCGGTGGTGGCGCTTGCACATGTGGAAGGGGGATTGTCATGTGCCTAGGCATACCGGGGAAAATCGTCGCCATCGAGGACGAGGCGCGCCACCTTGCAACGGTGGACGTGTCGGGGGTGCGCCGTGCCGTCAACGTCCTGCCTGTGGAGGGTAACGGGCCGCTTGAGGACCTCATCGGCCGCTACGTCCTTGTCCACGTGGGCTTTGCCATGAGCCTCATTGACGAGGCGGAGGCCAAACGCACCCTTGAGGCCCTCAATGAACTGGGTGAAGCGCAGGAGGAGATCGCTGCCATGCGCGCCAGCCAAGATGCCCTCGGCACACAGCCGTGAAGTACGCTGACGAGTTTCGCGACCCCGCCGCCGCCAAGCCCCTCCTCGCGGCCATCACTGCTGCCGTGGACGACCTTGGCGCCACCAAGGACAAGCCCGTCTCCATCATGGAGATCTGCGGCGGCCACACCCATGCAATCTTCCGCTACGGGCTCGACAAACTGACGCCTGAGGGGCTGGAGTTCATCCACGGGCCCGGCTGTCCCGTCTGCGTTCTTCCCATGGCGCGGGTGGATGAGTGCATCGAACTTGCCGAGCGGCCCGAGGTGATCTTCACCACCTTCGGCGATGCCATGCGCGTGCCCGGCAGCAAGAAATCGCTGTTGCAGGCAAAGGCCGACGGCTCTGACATCCGCATGGTCTACTCCCCCCTCGATGCGCTGGAGATTGCCCGCCGCAACCCAACCCGCGAGGTGGTCTTCTTCGGCCTCGGCTTTGAGACGACGACGCCCTCAACGGCCTTTTCCATTCTCCAAGCGGCGGCCGAGGGGCTGACCAACTTTACCGTCTTTTGCAACCACATCACCGTGCCGCCGCCCATCAAGGCGCTGCTGGACGATCCGCGCATGGTGCTGGATGGGTTCGTGGGGCCTGGCCACGTGTCCATGGTCATTGGCCTTCGCCCTTACGACTTCATCGCCAAGGACTATGGCAAGCCCATCGTCGTGGCAGGGTTTGAGCCGCTGGACCTTCTCCAGGCCGTGCTGATGGTGCTTCACCAAATTCGCGACGGCCGCGCCGAGGTGGAGAACCAGTACGCCCGCGTGGTGCCTGAAGAGGGCAACCCCGCCGCCATTGCCGCCTGCGAGAGCGTCTACGAACCGCGCGAAAGCTTTGAGTGGCGCGGCCTTGGCGAGATCGACCTGTCGGGCCTGAAGATCCGCGAGGCCTATGGCGCGTTCGATGCTGAGCGCAAGTTTTCCATCGGCTACGGCGCCCCCCGTGCCAAGACCGCAGAGCCTGAAGGCACCATGTGCGGGGAGGTGATGTCGGGTCGCATCAAACCGCCCCAGTGCCCGCACTTCGGCAAGACGTGCACGCCCGAAACACCGCTTGGCGCGCTGATGGTGTCCTCCGAAGGGGCGTGCTCTGCCTACCAGCAGTATGGCGCCATCGATCTGCGCCGCTCCGCCAAAGCCGCCGTCGAGCCTGCCGAATGAACGACGGGCCGCCGACCCGCCCCCGCCGCACCGTGCGCGGCGACAGGGTGACGCTGGCCCACGGCGGCGGCGGCAGCGCCATGCGCGACCTCATCGAGGACGTGTTTCTCTCCACCTTCCAGCCCACAGGCATGGAAGATCAGGCGCGCCTCACCCACCCTGACCTGATGGTCCCCGGCGCGCAGCTTGCCCTCACCACCGACAGTTTCGTGGTGGACCCGTTGGAGTTCCCCGGCGGCGACATTGGCACCTTGGCCGTGAACGGGACCGTCAACGACCTTGCCGTCGGCGGGGCGAAACCGTTGTGGCTGTCGGCCGCTTTCATCATCGAGGAAGGGTGCGAGGTGACGCTCCTGCGCCGCGTTGCGGCCTCCATGGCCAAGGCGGCGCGGGAGGCAGGCGTTGCCATAGTCACGGGCGACACCAAGGTGGTCGGCCGGGGCAGCGCGGACAAGGTGTTCGTCACCACATCGGGCGTCGGTGCCATCCCGCCGGGGCGCGACCTTGGTGCCCACCGCGTGGTGGCGGGGGATGTTGCCATCGTGAACGGCGTCCTTGGCGACCATGGCGCCGCCATCCTTGCCGCCAGGGGCGACATGGCCCTCTCCACCGAAATTGCCAGCGATTGTCAGCCCTTGTGGGCGATGATGGAGGCTGTCCTTGCCGTCGCCCCCCGCACGCGGGCGGCCAGGGATGCCACCCGTGGCGGCATCGCCTCGGTCCTCAACGAGGTGGCGGACGCGGCCCATGTGGGAATCGAAATCGACGAGACGGCGCTCCCCTTGCGCGCAGAGGTCAAAGGCGTGTGCGAGATCCTCGGTCTCGATCCTCTCTACCTTGCCAACGAAGGCACCCTCGTCCTCTTCACACCGCCTGAAGAGGCGGACGCTGCCCTTTCGGCCATGAAGGCCACCGTTGCAGGGCGCGAGGCCGTCATCATCGGCCGCGCCACTGAGGACCATCCTGGAACGGTGGTCATGACCACCGCGTTCGGCGGCGGCCGCATCGTGGACATGCTTGTGGGGGAGCAGCTGCCCCGGATCTGTTGACCGGCGGGCAGCTCAGTGGGTCTGGCGGAAGGCAAGGCTGAGAATTGCCTGTTGATCGAACGCGCTCGCCTCAAAGCCACCCACAATCTCGCCCTGGCTCATGACAAGGATGCGGTCGCACACCCCCATCAGCTCTTCGATCTCTGAGGAGATGAACAGGACGCCGCTCCCCCCT
>JBCDCF010000498.1:0-3565 GCA_039182345.1 Pseudomonadota bacterium | reverse complement strand
GGCACAAAGGTCTCGCCCCAATCCAACTCAGAATTAATGGGGCTTTACCGCTCCAACGGCGTCTACTGCACACAGTGCGAGGCGGAAGGCTTTCGGCGCATCACCTACCATTATGATCGGCCGGACGTTCTGAGCGTCTACACCGTCAAGATCCTTGCCGACGGGGCGACCACGCCCGTTCTGCTGTCCAACGGCAACCTTGTGGAGGAAGGGATGGAAGACGGCAGGGCGTTTGCGCTCTGGCACGACCCGTTTCCAAAACCCTCTTACCTGTTTGCCCTTGTCGCCGGCGACCTCGACGTTCTGAAGGACACCTTTCGCACCATGGACGGGCGGGAGGTTGCGCTTGCCATCTACGTGGAGACAGGCAAGGCGCCCCGGGCGGCCTATGCCATGGACGCCCTCAAACGCTCCATGCTGTGGGACGAGAAGCGCTTTGGCCGCGCCTACGACCTTGATGTGTTCAACATTGTCGCCGTGTCGGACTTCAACATGGGGGCGATGGAGAACAAGGGCCTCAACGTCTTCAACGACCGCTACATCCTCGCCGATACCGCCGTTGCCACCGATGTGGACTATGACGGTGTGGAGGCGGTGGTCGCCCACGAGTACTTCCACAACTGGACAGGCAACCGCATCACCTGCCGGGACTGGTTCCAGCTGTGCGTGAAAGAAGGGCTGACGGTCTTCCGCGACCAGGAGTTCACCTCGGACGAGCGCTCCCGGGCCGTCAAAAGGATCGAGGACACGCGGCGTCTGCGCCAACACCAGTTCCGCGAGGACGCAAGCCCGCTGCGCCACCCCGTGCGCCCCGACAGCTATGCGGAGATCTCCAACCTTTACACCGCGACCGTCTATGAAAAAGGCGCTGAGGTGATCCGCATGCTCCACACCCTCATCGGCGAGGCCGCCTTCAGGGAGGGCATGGACACCTACTTCGACAGGCACGATGGCGGCGCCGTCACCGTGGAAGACTTCATCGGCTGCTTCGACGCTTTGGACGTGCCGGACTTCATGCGCTGGTATGAGGATGCAGGCACCCCCACCGTGACGGTGACCGAAGAGATGAACGGGGACACCTACACCCTGCGCCTCACACAGGTGCCGCCCGAAGGTGCGCGCCTGAAGCCGATCCCCTTGCGCACAAAGCTCTTCGGCGACAACGGCCCCCTGGACCTGGGGCGCGCCACCGTCGACGGCGCACGGCTGATGGGCGACGTTCTCCTGCTTGAGGGGGAGAGTGCCACCCTCACGCTCCCGGCCGTCCAGGCCAAGCCCCTTGCCTCGCTCTTGCGCGGCTTCTCCGCCCCCATCCGCCTTGAGCGGGAGAGCGACCCCGCGCGCGATCTTGCCGCGCTGCAAAAGGATGACGATCCCTTCAACGTCTGGGATGCCGCCCAGCGATTGTTGATGGATTGGCTGACGAACGCCTACGAAGGCACCAAGGGGGATGTGGCGCCCCTTGCGGACGCCCTGTCAGCCATTGCGCGCGAGGAGCGCTATGAGCCTGCCTTCCGTGCCCTGATCCTCACCCTTCCCTCCCGCGCCAACGTTTTCGATGCCCTCGGCGAGGACATCGACCCCGACAGGGTGGAGGCGGTCCACACCGATCTGGCAACGCGCCTTGGGACGGCGATGGCACCGGCGTTGAAAGCGCTTCTTAATGCGGATCGCCCTGCGGATGATGACGTGTCGGCGGCAGCAGCGGGCGAACGCGCCCTTGCCAATGGGGCCCTTGCCCTCCTCACACGGTCGGGGGACAGCGGACCTGCCCTTGCCCAGGCGGAAGCGGCCGGAAACATGACCGACAGGCTGGCGGCCCTCTCCGCCCTTGCCGCCGCCAATGCCCCAGAGGCCGATGCCGCCCTCCAAAGCTTCCGCAAAGCCTATGACGGTGAGGCCCTGGTCCTGGACAAATACTTCATCCTCCAAGCCTTGCGGGCGGACGAGGCGGCCTTGTCGCGCACCAAGTCGCTGATGGACGACCCGCATTTCAGCCTCTCCAACCCCAACAGGGTGCGCAGCCTGGTGGGCGCGTTCTCCCAAAATCCTGTGGGCTTTCATCGCGCCGACGGCGAGGGGTACCGCTTCGTCGCAGACATCGCGATGGCCCTTGACGGCACAAACCCGCAGGTGGCCGCACGGCTGTTGACGGCCTTCGGCGACCATCGCCGCTTCGAGGAGGACCGCAGGCGTGCTGCCCGCGCCGTCTTGGACGAGGTGGCGGCCAAACCCACCTCGGCCGACGTTGCCGACATTGCGCGGCGTCTCACTGCCGACCGCTAGGACCTTGCGCCGGCGGCGGTGTGCCTGGCTGCCGGCACAAGTGTTAATTCATCCTTAACCAAGTTTGGCGAAGGGTGTGGGAGCGCGCATACTGGCGGCCGAATCTCAGGAAGGTCTGCGGTCCCCCATGGCGGTTACAACGCCGACATCCTTCGACGCGCCGCGCCGGGCGGCGGGGGGCGAGGCGCCCCATGCGCCCGCGAACGCGCGCGCGCCCCGCCGTGCCCCAAAGCCCGCGCCCACCCACGAGGGCCCCCCTTCCTTCGCCACAGAATTCCGCCAGACGGGTGAGGCCAAACCCCAGCCCGCGCGCCCTGCCGAGCGCCCGCAAAGGGAGCGCGCACGGGGGATGAACGGGCATGTGCGCCTGCTTGCGGCGCCAGGCTACGGGCAGCTTGTGGCGCGCGAGCCTATCCTGCGCAGGGCCATTCCTCTTCTGACCGTGGTCTTCATCCTGGTGATTGCCGCCTACAGGGTTGCCATCACCGTCGACCATCGTGCCGACATCCTGCAGAGCGCTGAGGTGGAGCTAACGCTGATCGCCACAGCCCTTGCCGCCGACATGTCCTACCGTGCGGCCACCGAAGATGCGCCGCTCACAGGCCTTCTGGGCCAGAGCCTTCCGGCAGGCGCCACACAAAACGGCCGGCGCGTTGCCCTCCTCGACGAAGACGGCGTGATCCTTGCCACCTCCCCTTTCGAGGAGGCGATGATCGGCAGGCCCGCCGACGCCTTCCTTGGCCCGAACCAGCCCATGACCACCTTCGGCAGCCGCGCCGGCGTCATGGATGTGACGGTGGAGGGCGAGCGCCACCTTGCCACCGTCCACCACCTTGCCAACCGCACGGCAATGGTGGCGCTCACACAGCCTGAGCGGCAGGTGCTTGCCAACTGGCGTGAGGAAATGTCGACGACGGCGGTGCTCTTCATGTGTACCGCAGGGGTGATCATCGTCGTCGTCTATGCGTTCTACGCCCAGTCCGCCCGGGCGCGTGAGGCGGACATGATCTACACCTCCACCTCCACGCGGATCGACACGGCGCTGACCCGCGGCCGCTGCGGGCTGTTCGACTGGGATGTGGCGCGCGGGCGCATGTTCTGGACGCGCTCCATGTTCGAGGTTTTGGGCATGCCGCCCCGCAACGAGTTGATGGGCTTTCGCGAGGTTTCCGCGCTGGTCCACCCCGACGATGGCGGCCTTTACGACCTGGCAGAGCGCCAGCTCACGTCAGGGGAGACGGTGCCCGTCCGCATGGCGCATGCGCAAGGTGCGGTCGAG
>JBCDCF010000497.1:0-3590 GCA_039182345.1 Pseudomonadota bacterium | reverse complement strand
TTCGGCAACGAAACGGTCGACGGTTCTGACGCCCTGACGCGGCTCAATCACGGCGGAACCTCTTGTCGAGCACCCTTTGAATGGGGCGGAAAACCACAAGCTCGGCAAAGGCGACGAAGATCAAAATGAATAAGATGATGGCGAAGATCATCTCCGTGTCGAACTCGAACCGGGCGGTGTTGAGGAGGTTGCCGACACCACCAGACCCGCCGAAAAGCTCAGCCGTCAGCACCACCTTCCAGGAAACGCCGAAGGCTGTGCGCAAGGTGGCGAAGGCGTAAGGCATCAGCATCGGAATGCCGAGCTTGATGAAGCGCCTGACGGGGCTGCGCGTCAGGCTCTGGCCCATCTCCAGAAGCTCCCTGTCCATCTCCTGAAGGCCTGTGCGCAGGTTGATGATGGCAAAAGGGATGAGGATCATCGTCACCGCGAAGATGACAGTGAAGGAGTTGATGCCGAACCACAAAATCGCCAGGAACAGCCAGCCGATCCCCGAGAACGCGTTGAGGAAGGGGGTGAGGCGATTGTCCACCAACAGGCGAAAGGCCGGGAAGGCGTTGGGTAAGACCGCGAGCCCCGCGCCAATCAGGAACGCGATGATGATGGCCGCGCCCACATGGCCGATGGAGATGAAGAGCTGCCGCGCCAGCGCCCACTCCTGAAAGAAGTCGGCCATGCGCGAGAAGACGGGGATGGGACCTGGAAGTTGATAGGGCGGCACGCTCAGCGAATAGTAGTGCCAGATGCCAAGCGCTGCCGCCCAGAAGAGGACCGAGACCACAATGGGCAGCGCCGCCCCGC
Organism: Pseudomonadota bacterium; assembly: GCA_039182345.1. GTDB lineage: Bacteria > Pseudomonadota > Alphaproteobacteria > Rhizobiales > Amorphaceae > Acuticoccus. Next base: position 2,789 of record JBCDCF010000497.1, on the reverse strand, counting down.
CTTCTGAGCGGGGCGGTGGCGTCACCACTGCCTGTCGGGTCTCGGTCGTGGTCACGATTGGGACTCAGCCGTCACCGTTTCGCTCCAGACGGTCTCGTCCACAGGCGGCAAGTCGCTCAAAATGCCGAGCTTTTCCGCCTCCTGCCACAGCGTTTCGATGGCCTTGCGGTCATCCTGGCTGATGAGGGCGGGGAAGTCGGAGAACTCCGAGAACCACTTTTCGAAGAACTCCTTGGGCGTGCCCGTCTCTTCGGCAACGGCGGTGAAGACCTCATCGGGGTTGGCCTTGGCGTACTCCACCGATTCGTGCAGGAGGCGCATGAACTCCTGGTACTTCTCAGGCTCAGCGTCGAGCTTGTCGCCATAGCCGCCGAGGACGGCGGAGACCATGCGCACGCCGAACTCGTCATGGTTGTCGACGGCGGTGGAGACGACGGAGCGGAAGGCGCCTGTCTTTTGCGCCTCGAACGCCTGGGCGTGGATCAGCATGGCCGCATCCACACGCCCTGCCGAAAGGGCGGCGGGCATGCCAGGGGCCGGCATTTCCACAAACTCAAGGTCGCCGCCTTCAAGGTCCACATTGAGGCCGTGGCTGTTGGCAAGGGCGACCCTTGCGAGCGTCACGCCAGAAGAGCCGAGGGAGTAGGTGGCAAGGCGTTTGCCCTTCAAGTCGGCAGCGGACTGGATGTCGCTGTCGGCAGGCACCCAGATGTCGGCACCCTCGCCATGGGCGTGGTAGCGCAAGGCCGTTCCGATGATGCGAAGGTCGAGCCCGCGGTTGCGCAGGCGCGGGATCGCCATGCCAGCGGTCTGCACAACATCATAGGCGCGCGTCGCCGTCCCCTGGATGAGGGCGGGGATCTGCAAGGCATCCGCCTGCACCTCGATGAGGTCGGACGTCACTTTGCCGTTCTTCAACGCCCACATCACCGCCTCGTGGGAGGGGTCGGCGAGGTAGGCGAACGTCACCGTGTCCTTAGCGGCCGCTGGCGCGACCATGGTGGCCGCCGCAACAAGCGCGGCGATGGCTGTATGTTTCATCATGGCTCCTCCGTTGGTTCTCCAAGCTCCCGGAAGATCTCCAGGAGCGATCGTTTTTGTGCCCGCAGCGCGTCGTCATGGTCGACGTCGCGGGGGCGGGGCGCGCCGGGGGTGACGATGGCGCGCACTTTCGCAGGCTTGGTTTCAAGGACGACGATGCGGTCGGCCAGCTCCAAAGCCTCGTCGATGTCGTGGGTGACGAACACGATGGTGCGCCCGCTGCCGGCCCAAAGGTCGATGATCTGGCTGCGCAAACGGCGCCGCGTGTTGGGGTCCAGCGCGGAGAAAGGTTCATCCATCAAGATGATGTCCGGCTCAAGGGCGAGCGCGCGGGCAATGGCCACCCTCTGGCGCTCACCGCCCGACAGCATGGCGGGGGATTTGTGCATGTCCGCCCCAAGGCCGACGCGCTCAAGCTGGGCTGCGGCCGCCTCCCGCCGCGCCGCGCGGGAGATGTCGGGTCGGCGCATCTCAAGGCCGAAGGCGGCGTTGTCCAGCGCATCCTTCCAAGGCAACAGGCGCGGGCTCTGGAAGACGTAGGCAATCTTCTCCCAGGTCTTGTGGGGGGAAGCGCCGTCGACGCTGACGGTGCCTTTGTAGCCGCCTAGAAGGTCGCCGATCAGCCTCAGCGCAGTGGACTTGCCGCAGCCAGACGGGCCAAGGAGGCACACGAACTCGCCCGGCGCGACGGTGAAGTCCAGCCCGTCATAGATCTGTGCGCCGCCCAGCGTTAGACTGACATCGCTGAGGGCAATGGTGGCGTCCGTCATCTGTCAGCGTCCGTTCGTTGCGTGGTTGCAGGTGGTGTGGTGCCAATCAATGGGGAGCGCCGGTGGTGAGCGTTGTCTATCAAGGGATGACGCAGGCCGAGCTTGACGCCCAGTACGATCAGCGCACCCTTGTGCCCGATGCGGCCGACCACATGGCGTTGTGGCAAGGCTTGTCCGAGGCCACAGTGTCGATGCGCACGCCCCGTACGCTGTCCTATGGCGACGGACCTGCCGAGACCATGCTCATCTTTGAGGGAGCGGCGAAAGGCGCGGCCCACTTCCACGTGCATGGGGGGGCGTGGCGGCAACTGTCCGCCCACCAGTCCGCCTTCGTGGCCGATGGGCTGGGGGCGGACGGTGCGCATGTGGCCGTTGTGGAGTTTTCCCTTGCCCCCCATGTGCCGCTCGGCGTGATGGTGGACCAGGTGCGCCGGGCATTCGTCGCGTTTGCCCACCACAGCAGCGGCAAGGTGTTCGTGTCCGCCCACTCCTCCGGCTGTCACCTGTCGGCGATGCTTCTTGATGGGCGCTGGCAGGACAGGGCGGGGATGACGGGCGTCTTTGCAGGTCTCGTTCTTGCCAGCGGCGTTTACGACCTTGAGCCGGTGCGCCTCAGTGCCCGCAACAACTATCTTCGCCTGACCGAGGCGGATGCGGCCGATCTCAGCCCTCACAACCACCTGGTGGAGACCGTGCCGCCGGCAGACCTCCTCTGGGGCGATGGGGAGCTTGCCGAGTTCAAGCGGCAATCGGCGGACTTTGCCGGCGCCCTTCGTGCCCGCGGCGGCACCGTGTCTGCGGTCGAGCTCCCCGGGCTCAACCATTTCGACATGTACGGCAGCTTCCGCGATCCGTCCTCGGCGGTGTGTCAGGCCGCCCGGGCGCAGATGCGGCTTGGTTGAGCGGTCAGTCATCGCTCTTCCCCAGGGCGGCGGGCAGGCGCAGCGAGCGCGAGGCGAAGATCAGCGCCAAAATGGC
>JBCDCF010000496.1:0-3592 GCA_039182345.1 Pseudomonadota bacterium | reverse complement strand
CGCCATAGACGGTGAGCGCGTTGATGCCACGCAAACGCTCGCGCATATAGGCGGCAAGGTCCTTCTCGTGGGCGATCACATCGTCCCACCCAAGGCCCTCCACATATTCAATGGCCGCGCCGAGCCCGATGGCCTGGGCGATGGGGGGCGTTCCAGGCTCGAACCTGTTGGGAAGGCCCGCATAGACCACCTCGTCCTTGGTGACGGAGACAATCATCTCTCCGCCGCCCATGAACGGGGGCATCGCCTCAAGGTGGGCGCGCTTGCCGTAAAGGACGCCGATCCCCGACGGGCCGTAAAGCTTGTGGCCCGTGAAGACGAAGAAGTCGCAATCCAGCGCCTGAACGTCGACAGGGCCGTGCACAGCGCTCTGGCTGCCGTCCACCAAAACGGGGATGCCGCGAGCGTGGGCAATCCTAGAAACCTCGGCCACGGGCGTCACCGTGCCAAGGACGTTGGACATGTGGGTGATGGCGACCATCTTGGTGCGCGGCGACAGGGCCGCCTCGAAGGCGTTGAGGTCGAACGCGCCGTCGCGGCCAAGCTCCACCCACTTCAACACGGCGCCCTTTTCGGTACGCAGCATGTGCCAGGGGACGATGTTGGAGTGGTGCTCCATCACCGTCAGGACGATCTCATCGCCCTCACCGATATTCTGGCGGCCGAAGGTATCGGCGACGAGGTTGATCCCCTCGGTGGAGGAGCGTGTGAAGATCACCTCCTCCGCAGAGGGGGCATTGAGGTGCCTGCGCACGATCTCGCGCGCCCCCTCATAGGCCTCTGTGGAGCGGTTCGCGAGGGTATGGAGGCCCCTGTGGACGTTGGCGTAGTCCTTCAGATACGCCTGTTCCAGGCGGTCCATCACGGCGCGCGGCTTTTGCGCCGACGCCGCGTTGTCGAGGTACGTCAGCGGTTTGCCGTTGATCTCCTGCGCCAGAATCGGGAAATCGGCGCGGACCGCCTCCATGTCCAAGGAGGCGGCGGCAATCATGTCCATGTGCGTCCACCCATTACGTCAAGCCAAGTGCGCAGGTTCTTCGACAGTGCCTCGTGCACCGCTTCGTCCTCCACCCGCTCAAGCGCCTCGATGAGGAAAGCGTCCACAAGGAGCCTGCGGGCGGCCGCTTCGGGAATGCCGCGGGCGCGCAGGTAAAAGATCATATCGTGGTCCAGATCGCCAGAGGTGGCGCCGTGACCGCACTGCACGTCGTCGGCAAAGATCTCCAGCTCGGGCTTGTTCACCACCTCGCCTGTGTCATCCAGGAAGAGGGCGTTGGACATCATCCGCGCGTCGGTCTTCTGGGCGCCCGGGTCGACGATGATGCGGCCCTGGATCACCGCCACACCGCCATTGCCGACGGCGGAGCGGAAGAGCTCTGAGGAGCGGCTGTCCACCGCATCGTGACGCACCACGTAGGTGTTGTCGGCATGGCGCTTGCCAACGGCGACCGTTGCGGCGCGGAAGTTCGCCTCAGCGTCCGTCCCCACCACATGGGCAAACACCTGCGAGCGGGAGAGGCCCGTGCCCGTGGAGACGGTCAAATGCTCAAGCCGAGCCCCCTCCTCAAGGCGGGTGTGGAGGGTGGAAAGGTTGGTGGCATCCTCGCTGCGGCCTTCGGAAAGGCGCACCCAATCCGCGTGCGCATCCTTGTGAAGGATCAGCTCCTTCATGACGTTGGTGACGGCTTTTGTGCCGCCCACCGCGCGCTCCGTCACATGCACATGGGCACCAGGCGCCACGATGACGGCCGAGCGCGACATGACGAGCACATCTTCGCTTGCTACGTGCACGATCTCGATGTGAACGTCCGCCGTCTCATCCACACGGATGAGGACGCCGCCTTGGAAAAGGGCAACGTTGGCAAGGGTCAAAGGATCATCGCTCGACCCCACCAGAGCGCCCACCTCGTCAAGGTCGGCCTCAGGATCGAGGATGGAGGTGATGCGCGTGCCCTTGGGCGCGAAGGAGCGCTCCGGCACATACTGGCCGTCGGCAATGACCACGCGGGCCGCCCCTTCCACCAGAGGCGGGTACTTTTCAAGGGCAGCGTCCACCGCCTCCAGGCGCGGCGCATCCGGCGTCGGCGGCAGGGCGCGCAGGCGTGCTTTTAGGTCGGTATACTTGTAGGCCTCGATCCGGCGGTGAGGCAGACCGCCTTCTGAGAACCTGCGGAAGGCTTCGGTGCGGGCTGAATCCAACGGTGCGTTGGTGAGCGCGGGCGCGCGCTTTTCAAACAGCGCGGCCAGGAAGCGCTCGGCCTCTGTGGGGTTGGGGGCTGTCGCCATCAGGCCGCCTCCGCCACAAAGTCCTGATAGCCGCGCTCTTCCAGCTCCTGGGCGAGCTCAGGACCGCCCGAGCGGACAATCTTGCCGTCGGCCAAGACGTGCACATGGTCGGGTTTGATGTAGTCGAGCAGGCGCTGATAGTGGGTGATGACAAGGAACGAGCGGTCGGGCGCGCGCATCTCGTTGACCCCTTCAGCAACGATCCTCAGCGCGTCGATGTCGAGGCCCGAATCGGTCTCATCAAGCACAGCAAGCTTCGGCTGGAGAAGCTCCATCTGCATGATTTCGTTGCGCTTCTTCTCGCCGCCCGAGAACCCCACATTGATGGGGCGGCGCAGCATCTCCTGGCGCACGCCGAGCTTTTCGGCAGCCCCTTTGACGGCGCGCATGAAGTCAGGCGTTGAGAGCGCCCCCTCGCCGCGAGCCTCGCGCTGGGCGTTGAGGGCGGTTTTGAGGAACGTCATGGTGGCAACGCCAGGCACTTCCACAGGGTACTGGAAGGCCAGGAAAATGCCTGCCGCCGCGCGCTCTTCAGGATCCATCTCCAACAGATCCTCGCCCTCAAACAGGACGCTGCCGGCGGTGACCTCGTAGCCCTCCTTGCCGGCAATCACATTGCCGAGGGTGGACTTGCCTGAGCCGTTCGGCCCCATGATGGCATGCACTTCACCAGGCTTCATGTGGAACGACAGGCCTTTGAGGATCTCGCGGTCTTCGTCCTCGACCTTCACGTGGAGGTTGGTGATGTTCAGCATTCGGTATCCTTCCCAGCGCCATCGGAGGTGCCGTCAAAGCGGGCAATGACCTCGATTTCGCCGACGATATGTTGGTTGAATTCGGCAAGCTGCTCGGCGGGAATCCAGTACTCTTCGTGCCAGGATGCGCCGACCACATGGGTGTCGTGCTGCTTCAGATACTGCGCGTCTACCTTGAAGCGCGTGACGAAGCCGACACCGTCATCGTTGAAGCGGACATTCCAGTCGCTGGCGATCTTCCGCGCGTACCGCTCGTTGGTCACGGGGTAGAAGATCGGTTGCTCGGGCAGCCGCGGCGGGAAGGCGCGGAAACCGGACGCTGCAATCAGGTCCAGTTCCGCAGTTCCCACCGGGCGGTATAGAACAACCGCGCCAGCGGTTTGGTTCATCCCACAGAGCCTTCCAGGCTGACGCCAATCAGCTTTTGGGCTTCAACGGCAAACTCCATGGGGAGCTGCTGGATCACATCGCGCACGAAGCCGTTCACGATGAGGGCCACAGCCTCCTCCTCGCCGATCCCGCGTGAGCGGCAGTAGAACAGCTGATCGTCG
>JBCDCF010000495.1:0-3597 GCA_039182345.1 Pseudomonadota bacterium | reverse complement strand
GCGCGAGGCCAGCGGCTTTAAGGCCGTTCACGAAGCCCACGCCATCCACATTGTCGCCCGTCAGTGTGCCATCGGAGGCGCGGTGCACAGTGTTCACCGCGCCGATGGCCGCCGCCCGCGGTGCCAACCCGTCCAGATGGTCGATGACGGTGATCTTGTGGGGCACGGTGATCCCCACCCCTGCCACATTGTGAAGGGTGCGCACGGCACGCAGCATCGGTGCCAGATCAACGCTGCGCACATGGATGGGGACGATGGCGGCGTTGATCCCCTCCGCCTCGAAGTGGGCGTTCAAGAAGGCGGTGCCGCGCACGTGGGCGACGGGATCGGCAAGCACCATGAGGACGCGGGTCGCGCCCGTCACCTCCCTCATGACCCCTCCCCTTCAGGCATGACGAAGGGTGTGGGGTCGATGAACCTGCGGATCACGTTTTCGGTCAACCGGCTGACAGGGTTGTCGTACCCGTTGTGGCTGAGGGACAGGACGTAGGAGATAGAGCCTGTGGTGAGAACCGCACCTCCCCCCTCCGTCTCGAAGAACATGATGTCGGCGCGCACCAGAGCATTGTCCTCACCGCCCATGTTGTGGACGACGGTGCGAAACTCTTCAGGGCTTGGCAGGGACCCGGGGCCGAGGCCGTGGGAGGTGGCAATGCGCAACGCGTGGGCGGGTGTGCCAAGGTCAGCGTCGGCGCGGTCCACCTCGATCCCCACCGCCCCGCCAATCCTGACGCCGAAATCGCCGATGCGCCCGTCGGGGTCGAGGCCGTCCACGATGAAAGCGGCGCGCGGGTCGCTTGCCCCTTCGGCAAGTTCGTACCAGCCCGGCCGGTCGTACACCATCGCGGCAAACCCTGCGCCGACCAGTTTTTGCGGGGCGAAACCGCTGTGGCGCCAGAGGCCGCTGGGCTCACCGGTGGATTGAAGGTTCACCTCGCCAGGGGCCGATTCCCAGGTGCGGGTGCCCTGGTGGCCGCGCCGGATCTCAAACACCGACGGGTGTTCGGGGTGCATGGCGCCGCGCCAGTAGAATGCGTTGGCGCCGAGGCAAAGGTGCCGACCGCCGGCGTTTTGAAAGCCAAGCAGCGCGTTCATCATGGCGCTTGAATAGTATTCGGGGTGGGACAGGGTGATGGCGGCGCGGTAGTCCTTCAGCGCGCGCGGGCCTGACCGGTGTAGCTCCATATCGGTGATGAGATCGTAGGCGATGCCCTTCTCCTCCAGAAAATCCAGGAGGTGACTGTCGGTCACAAAGTGCATCGGGTTGGCGCGCGGGCGCATGTTGAGGATGGGCCGCAGCGCGGAGCTGAAGGCCCGCCCCGACCCATCAAGGTGCCTGTCATAGGTGGACTGGCCGATCTCAGGATTTTCCTGAAGATGGCGCTCATCGGCCGTCCACAGAAGGAGCGCTTCGGTCAAGAGTTCGAAGTGCACATGGTCGATGCGAAGGGCACTGTTGGCGTAGGCGATGTAGGTGACCGTCGGCGCGATCACCACAAGGTCGGCCTTCGGCGCATCGGCGGCAGGGGTGACGAAGACGCTGATGAAGCTCTCCCGCTCCACCGCCTCACGCGCCACATCGGTGTCCTCAGACAGCCTGAGGCGCAGGGCATAAAATCCCGAGCGCCAGTGGCTGGGGATGTCAAAACTCAAGACAGGATCCCAGCCGCAGTCGACAATGTCGTCACTGTGAAAGTGGATGGCCGCGTACTCGCGCGGGGCAACACGCCAATCGTGGGTGTTGCCTGACCAGGTGCGGCCCGTCATCGCCCGCAAAGGGAGTTGGTGGAGCCGGCCATCAAGGCGGGAGGGCGACCGGTCGGTCACCGTCGTCGTCGTGATGCCCACAGAAAAGTCCCAGAATGCAAGGACGCCTGGCGGCGCGATCCCCGCCTCGCCGAACGGCTCTGCAGTGCGCAAAGCGCTGAGGCCAAGGGTGCCGTCGACAATTCTCGGGTCTTCCAGCTTGCCGTTGAAGTGGGAGGCGTAGTGGTCACCCTCGCACTCGGCCGCAAGGGTGATGGGGATGGCAGACTCCAGCCCGCCCAAGGCCGGCAGTCTGAACGTCTCACTGACGGCCCGTTCGCGGCGCACATGGTCGCTCAGGCGGCATGCTTCCAGCGTCGCTGTGCCCGCCTCAAGGTCAATCTCGGCCGCAAACCAGGCCCATGCCCGCGCCTCAACGGGGCAGGCAAGTGTGTGCCGCGCGGTCTGCGTGCCGTCGGCAAGGACGAGGGTGAGCCCTTGCCCACCAATCACAAGTTTCCAACCTTGATGGCGCGCCCTGTCAAAGCGCGCCATCAAGACCTGTTCTCCCGCAGCGGGCAGCGTTGGCCAGGCATAGGTGCCAACGGCAAAACCGCGCGGCAGGGCAAAGCCACCGGCCTCGACGATGACGCAGGACCCTGGGCGCACCGGCTGGTCGGGACAGTCGATGACAGGGTCGAAGGCCGGCTCCATCACCGTGTAGCGAAGGCCTGGGCCCGACGGGTCGACGTCAGCGCAGCGCAGCCGCACCATCGATGCGGCGATCTTCGGGTGCTTTGAGGACAGGTGAAAGGTCAGACGGCTGCCTGCGGCCACGCTCAGCCGATCAGGGTAGCCAAGGACAATGTTGGTATCGACAGCCATCACACCATGTCGTCGGTCAGGGGACGCCCTGTGAGGGCAGACCAGCGGCGCTTGAACACCTCCCACTCCGCATCATCGAGCGACGTGAACACCTGGTCCCCTAGGAGCTCCAAAGGTTTGCCACGGCCATCAGGCTGGCGGGCCAGCATCCAGCGCTCCCCCGCCTCCAGCACGAACAGGACGTAGCGGCCCGCCGTTGGCCCCCACCTGAGACGCGACAAGAGCCGCTGAAGGTCTGGCGAGTGGGGACCGCGCGGCGCGGCGCGGAATTCAGCCGCAAGATCCAGCCGATCCGGGTCGACTTCGATCTTCATGGCGTTGGGGTCGCTTGTGTGATCCATGGCGCTGGCAAAGCTGTGTCCGGCCGCAAGGTCGCGGCCGGACCGTTGCTGTCTACTGGGTCAGCCAGTCATTCCAGCGCTGGCGCAGCATGTCGCGGTTGTCGCCAATCCACTGATAGTCGGCGACCACGAGCTTGGGGTAGTTCTCCGCAGACGTTGCAATGCCTGCACGCTCCGTGTCGGTCATGGTCGCGGCGGCTTTGGCACTGCCCGTGCCGTACTTCACCGTGCGAATGAAGTCCGGATGGCCGTCGGCGTGCTGGTAGTAAAAGTTCAGGAATGCGATGGCGGCATCGGCGTTCGGCGCTCCTTCCGCAACGGCCATGTAGCCCACATCGCGCACCGCCTCACCCCAGGACGGCGCCCACGGGAAGCCCTCGTCAGTGACGGCGACCACGCGGCCCGAATAGGCCATGGTCATCGCCACCTCGTTGGTGCGCATGATTTGCTGGAGCTGGTTGCCGCTCTTCCACCACACGGCAATGTGGGGGCGGATTTCGTCAAGCTTGGCGTAGGCCCTGTCGAGGTCCATGGGAAAAAGGTCTTCAGGCGCCACGCCGTCGGCCAGGAGAGCCACCATCGGTACCCACCAGTCCCTGTCACCTGTGTCGGGAAGGCCGCGGGG
>JBCDCF010000494.1:0-3612 GCA_039182345.1 Pseudomonadota bacterium | reverse complement strand
GTTGCAACCGATGTGGGCGGGACCTGCACCGACACCATCGTGGTGGATGCCTCGGGCGCCATCATTATCGGCAAGGCGCTCTCCACCCCACCCGATTTTGCAACGGGCGTGATGGATTCCATCGCCAACGCGGCCGAAAAGATGGGCCTGTCGCTGGACGAGCTGATCGCCAAGACCGACCTTTTCATCCATGGCTCGACGGTGGTGGACAACACCATCCTCACCCGCGATGGCGCCAAGACAGGCCTTCTCACCACACAAGGGTTCGAGGACACGCTCGCCATCACCCGCGGCGCTTACGGGCGCTGGAGCGGGCTGACGGAAGAGCGCATCAAGCACCCTGTGAAGACCGAGCGGGCCGAACCCCTCGTCCCTGCCGACAGGGTGGTGGGCCTTGCCGAACGGGTGGACGCTGAGGGCGAGGTGATCCTGCCTTTGGACGAAGCGGCGGCAGAGACCGCCATCGCCCACCTCGTCAACGGGAAGGGCGTCGAGGCCATCGCCGTCTCGCTCCTGTGGTCGTTCGCCAATGCCGAGCACGAGACGACCATCCGTGAGCTGATTGCGCGCGCCGCGCCCCACGTCCACGTCACCCTCTCATCAGACATTGCCCCTGTGCCAGGCGAGTATGAGCGAACCTCGACCGCCGTCATCAACGCCTATGCCGGCCCCATCACGGGCAGCTATCTCAGCGATCTGAAGCGCCTTCTGGCCGAGAAGGGCTATCGCGGCATCACCATGGTCATGCAGGGCTATGGCGGGCTTTTGCCTGCGGACGAGGCGGCCTCGCGCGCCGTCGGGCTTATCGAGTGCGGGCCTGCCGCAGGGGTCATCGGCGCCCGCTTCCTTGGCGATCTTCTGGGCCAAAAGGACGTGATTGCCGCCGACATGGGGGGCACGACCTTCAAGGTGGGCCTCATCCAGAACGGCGAGCTTGAGTATGCGCGCGAGCCCATCGTGGACCGCTACCACTATGTGGCGCCCAAGATTGAGGTGGTGTCCATCGGCGCAGGGGGCGGCAGCATTGTCTCCCTCGACCCGCGCACCAACGTGCCGCGCGTCGGCCCGCGCAGCGCAGGCGCTCGGCCTGGACCAGTGTGTTACGGCCAAGGGGGCACCGAGCCGACGCTGACGGATGTGATGCTCCTCATCGGCTATATGGCGCCCGGCAATTTCCTCGGCGGCTCTATCACCCTTGATCGCGAGGCCGCCTACAAGGCCTTCAAGAGCGCCATTGCCGATCCTCTCGGCAAGTCGGTGGAAGAGGCGGCCATCGGCATCTACGAGATCGCCTCGGCGCAGATCACCGACCTCATCCGCCAGATCACCGTTGAGCGTGGGCTCGACCCGAGGGACTTTGCGCTCCACTCCTTCGGCGGCTCCTGCGGCATGCTGGCGTCCGCGTTCGGGGCCGAGCTTGGGGTGAAATCCGTGGTCATCCCCTACACCGCCTCGGTGAACTGTGCGTTCGGCCTCGTCTCCGCCGACGTCAAGCACGAGTATACCGCTGCTGCCACACTCCCCGCCGATGTGGACGCTGGCGAGGTGGCCGCCCTCTTTGCGCCCATGGAGGCGCAGGCCCGCAAGGAGCTTGCCGCGGAAGGCTTTGCGCCTGAGGCCATCGTCATCGAGCGCGCCATCGACTTTCGCTATGGCCGCCAGGTCCACGAGGTGACGACGCCCGTGCGCGCAAAGACGCTGGACACCGAGGGCCTCGCGCGCGCCGTCGCCGACTTCGAAGCGCTTTACGAGCAAAAGTACGGCAAGGGCTCGGCCTACCGCGAAGCGGGCATTGAGATGACCATGGTCCGCCTCACCGCGAGCGGGCTGATGCCGGCCCCCGACCTTCCGGCCACGGACGAAGCGGGCGCGGACGCACAGCCAGCCCACACGGGCCGGCGCGACATTTACGTGGCGCGCGACGGGCGCCTTTCGCAAGGCGACATTTACGACTTCGAGCGCCTTGCCCCTGGCAATGCCGTCAAGGGGCCGGCCGTCATCCACACGCCCATCACCACCATTGCCGTGCAGGCGGGGCAGACGGCGCGGATGGACCGCTATCGCAACATTTCGCTCGATCTGAGGGGCTGAGCCATGGATCCGATGACATTTTCCATCATCCGGCACCGCCTGTTTCGCATTGTCGACGAGGCGGTGATGACGCTGAAGCACGTTTCGGGCAGCGCCATCACCAACGAGGGGCACGACCTGATGGTCTCCCTCTACCGCGCCGACGGCTCGCTTCTGATGGGCGGCGTCGGCTTCCTGCACCACCTGACGAGCGCAGCTGAGGCCTGCAAGTCCATCATCCGCCGGTTCGGCGACGACATTGGCGAGGGGGACGTCTTCCTCCTCAACGACCCTTACACCGCAGCCCTTCACACCTCAGACATCTACCTGGTGGCGCCCATCCACCATGAGGGCAAGCTCGTCGCCTGGTCGGCCTGTTTCGTCCACGTCTACGACATTGGCGCCATGAACCCCGGCGGCTTCAGCCCCCAATCGCCCGACATCTTCACCGAGGGCTTTTCCTCCCCGGGCATTCGCATCGTGCGCGGCGGTGAGATGGTGCAGGACGTTGTGGACACGCTCCTCAACATGGTCCGCTCGCCAGAGATGGTGATGCTCGACCTTCGCTCCATGATTGCCTGCAACAACGTTGCCCGCTCGCGCATGGGCGCCTTGATCGACAAGTATGGGGCCGAGACGGTGGACGAGGCGTGCGCCACGCTGATCGCCCAGTCGGAGGACCTGTTTCGCGCCCGTCTGCGCGAACTGCCTGACGGCACATGGCACTCCCGCCAATATCTGGATGTGCATGGTGAGACGGCGACCGTCCGCCTTGCCATGACGAAGACCGGCGACCGCCTTGTGTTCGACTTCACAGGGTCGGACCCGCAGAGCGCCACCTCCATCAACTGCACCTACTGGGCCTCGCTCGGGGGGCTGTTCGCACCGCTCTTCCCGCTCCTTTGCTATGACATCACCTGGAACGAGGGTGTCATCCGCCCTGTGGAGATGATTGCGCCTGAAGGCACCATCGTGAACTGCACGCGCCCTGCGCCCGTGTCGGTGGCAACGGTGGGGGCGATCCAGTCCGTCAACAACGCGGCCTGCACCACCATCGGCAAGATGCTTGCGGCAAGCGAGACCTATGCGGACGAGGCCACCGCCGTCTGGCACGCCAACCACTTCGCCATCTTCAAGTTCGGCCGCAACCAGAAGGGCGGCGAGGCCATCGGCATTTTGACCGAAACCTTCGCAGGCGCCGGCGGGGCGCGCACCTTTGGCGATGGTGTGGACCTTGGCGGGGAGATCCCGAACCCCATCTCGCGCATGGCCAATGTGGAGACCATCGAGGCAAGCTTTCCGATCCGCTACCTCTTCCGCAGAAAGAAGACCGACTCCGGCGGCCCTGGCCGATGGCGCGGCGGTGCAGGGGGCGAGCTTGCCATCGTCCCCCACAAGGCGCCCGACGGCGGGCTTCACTACGTGGTCTCGGGCAAAGGCGCCCGCCACCCCATGAGCGAGGGCCTCGCAGGGGGCTATCCTGGTGCCCCCAACGCTTACGTGTGGGTGAAAAACGACGAGGCGGACAAGGCAGGCGGCGGC
>JBCDCF010000493.1:0-3619 GCA_039182345.1 Pseudomonadota bacterium | reverse complement strand
TTCACCGAGCCGCGCACGGGCTGCCAAACCCCCACAAGCGCCCGCGCAAGGGTGGACTTGCCCGACCCCGATTGACCGATGATGCCGAGCGCCATGCCCTTGCCGATCTTAAAGCGGATATCAAGGAGCGTCGGCGTGCGTGACCCCGGCGGGATCACCGTCACATTGTCCACCACCATCTCGCGCTGGGGAGCGGGAAGGCTGAGAGGCGGCTCCGCGGGGGGCTCCCCAAGGGTCTTGCCGAGACGGCGATAGGCCTGCTGCGCCGACAGCATCTGCCGCCAGTTCTGCACCGCCATTTCCACCGGCTGAAGGCCGCGCGCCATGATGATGGAGGCCGCAATCATCGCGCCGGGGGAGATGATCTCCTGGATGGCAAGGTACGCGCCGAGCGCCAGCACGGCCGATTGCAGGAACAGGCGGAACACTTTGGAGGCGACGGAGGAGATGCCCACAACGTCGGCTGCACGGGCGTTGGCGGCCAGGAACTTGTCATTCACCTTGTCCCAGACGCCGCCGACGGCATCGAGCATGCCCATGCCGTGCAGGACTTCGGAGTTGCGGCGGCCCGAATCCACAATGGCGTTGCGCTGGCCCGACATCTCCGCGCTGGTGCGCATGGCGGGGCGGGCAAACCTGTCGGTGAAAAGGGCGATGAGGAACAGGACCACAGCGCCGGCCATGGCAAGATATCCAAGCCACGGATGGATGAGGTAGACGATGCCCACATAAATGGGCAGCCACGGCATATCGAAGAGCGCGGTGACGCCTGGGGAGGAGAAGAACTGGCGCAGCTGGTCCACATCGCGCACAGGTTCAGCGTTCGCGGCGAGGGGGCCGTAACGCACCGGCGCTGACAGCTGCGTCAGGACGGCGGTGCGTCCCACATCCTCATCGAACCGGTGGCCGATGCGCGTCAGCACGCGGTAACGGATGAGGTCCACGACGCCCATGAACAGGTAAAGACCCACCACCAGCAGCGCCAAGGCCACAAGGGTGGAGACGCTGCGGCTCGTCAACACGCGGTCGTAGATTTGCAGCATGAAGAGAGGGCCGGTCAGCATCAAAATGTTGACCACGCAACTGAAGATCGCGACGGCGACGAATGTGCGCTTGGCCGAGCCGATGGCTTGTGACAGCAGGTTGGGGGTCATCGCGACGGCTCACTCTCAAAACGGTCTGTGCTCAATGGCGTATGTTGCGCGGCAATCTTTAAGCTTTTCGCTGCCCTGAGACCAGCGCGATGCTGTGGGTGCTGTGCCATGGCTGTTTTTTGCCGCTGCGGCGATCAGTCCGCCCAGCACAACAGCCCCGCGCAGCCTTCCTTGCGTCCCATAGGCAGCTCAACGGGCAACATGTAGGTGCCCTTACCGAGGTGCGAAGGGTTTGCAGACAAGGTTTTCTGGCGTTAGCAGAGCCTCTGACGTGCTGCAAGGTGACAAACCATGCCTGTGGAGGCGCGGGGCGCACCGCTGGGTGTGCGATCAATGGGGCAACATTGTTCACGCTCCGGGCATACCTTGGTTACAATTTTGCCGTAATGCTGCTGCAATTGCGGTGAAACGGGATGGCGTGGCCGCGGTGCCGGCGAAGCGGGATTGAGCGTGATGGAAACAGAGATTCCCGGCGACCGCCTTCTCCAACTGGCTCGACGGGCAGGGCATTTCGCGTTGGTGATGCTGGTCTGGCCGGACCCCGACGGCAAGTATGAGATTGCCCACGCCGGCCCCATGGTGCCTGAGGATCGCGAGCTGGCGTTGACTGTCCGCCAGGCCTCCGACGCCGTCTTGTGTACTGACATGACGGCGCTTCCCACCCCTTCGCCCCTTTGGCACGCGTTCTGCAGCGGCCCTCTGGAGGACCGTGTCGTCTTCCTTCTGCGCGACCGGATCGACAGGAGCGACGTGTGTCCTGCCGAAGAGGTGGCAAAAGCCGTGTTCGATGCCCTTGGCGATGTGACAGATGTGCGCCGTGTGCGCAGTTCGCTGCGCCGCGCCAAGTCCGTCCTGCGCAATGTGGAAACGATGACGGGCATCGGCATCTGGCAGGTGGATCTTGAGCACAACAAGCTGATTTGGTCGGCGGAGGTCTACCGCATCCACGGCCTCGACACCGCCTCCCAGACCCCGAGCCTTGAAGAGGCCATCGACTTCTATCCCGAAGAGGTGCAGGGCCTGGTGCGCAGCCACATCGCCCAGGCGATCGACGAGCAGAGCGGCTTTAGCTTCACGCTGCCGTTCCGCCGGGCCGATGGGGAAATGCGCACCGTACGCTGCATGGGCAACGTCTCCAACGACCGTGACGGCCAGCGCATGTACGGCATCGTCCAGGACGTGACCGACGAGAAAGAGGCCGAGCTGCGCCTGTGGTGGACGGCCAACCACGATTCCCTCACCGGCCTTGCCAACAGGATGCTGCTGCAGGACCGGCTGACCACGGCGCTCGACTCAGCGCGCCGGCAGAACCAGTCCGTCGGTCTCATCCTTGTGGATGTGGACCACTTCAAGACCATCAACGATGTCTACGGCCACGAAGCGGGGGACGAACTTCTCAAGTGCATTGCCGACCGGTTGAAGCAGTCCACCAGGCAGGGCGATTCGCTGGCGCGGCTGGGTGGCGACGAGTTTGCCATCGTGGTCAACAATCTGAGCTGCGCTGAGGACATCGAGCGCCCGCTGGAGCGTTTGATCGACGCCGCCGAGATCGACTTTTCGTATCGCGACACCGACATCCCGGTGCGCCTGTCGCTGGGGGCCGCCGTCTTCCCGCGCGATGCCATTGATGACAGCGAGCTTTATCGGAACGCCGACCTTGCCCTGTTCCAGACCAAGCGCGACGTCCATGTGCGCGGCACCGTCTATGATCCGGCCCACGGGGTGGAACAGGACGACCGCCACCAACTGATGCAGCAAATCAGGGGCGCGCTGGAGGCAAGGCAGATCGTGCCTTACTACCTGCCCGTGTTCGACCTTGAGACCGGCGCTGTGGTGAGCGTTGAAGTGCTCGCCCGCTGGCAGCACAGCGAAGGGGTGGCCGAAGCCGGCGTCTTCCAGGCCGCGTTTGACGACTATGCGCTGGCGCCATTGATCGGCATTGCCGTGGTCGACCAACTCCTTGAGGATTGGAACAGACTGCGGGCGGCAACGGGTGCGCGCCTTCCTGTGGCCCTCAACGCCTCCATCATCCAGCTCCAGAACCTTGCCTTTGTGGAACATCTCCACAAGGTGCTCACTACTGAGGGAATGCGCCCGTCCGACCTGATGCTGGAGATGGGCAAGAACCCTCTGGAGCACCTCAGCCGTCACGTCCTGCCGGCCTTCCAGAACCTATTGCATCGCGGGCTGACGGTGGGCTTTGATTCCCTCAGCGAGGGGATGGCCGCCCTTGCCACGGACACCGAACTCGACGTGCGTCTGATCAAGGTGGACACAAGCTTCCTGGCAGGGGGCGGCCACATGGACCGCAAATCGGCAGTGACCGCGGGGGTCGTGCAAACCTGTAAGACGCTGAACGTTGAGCTGGTGGCAGGTGCCGTGGAGGAAAGCGCGCAGGTGGATGTTCTGTCGACCCTCGGCTTCCGCCTCGGCCAGGGTTACCTGTTCACCGAGCCCATGCCTTT
>JBCDCF010000492.1:0-3619 GCA_039182345.1 Pseudomonadota bacterium | reverse complement strand
TCAAAGGCGCCTTGCCGCGATAGGCCATGCGCTTGGGCGGACGGCCAAGGTGACTGGCGGCAAGGTTGAGGATCAAGGTCGCCTGCAGCGGTCCGTGCACCACGAGCCCGTCATAGCCTTCGACCTCGGTGGCGTAAGGCGCATCGTAGTGGATGCGGTGGCCGTTGAAGGTGAGGGCGGAGTAGCGGAAGAGCAGCGTCGGATCGGGGCTCACCTGCCACCTGCCTGCATCCTCCCAGGCGGGGGCAGGGGGCGGCGCGGGCGCGTCCAGCGCATCCTCAAGGGGCTCGCGATAGACAATGTCCTGCCGCTCTTCGATGAGGGTGTCTTCGCCGACGCGATAGGTGTGGTTCACAGTGACAAAGCAAAGGGCACCGCTGCGGCCGGTCTTGAAGGCGATGTCGGCAATGGTGCTTGTCTTGTCGACGCTCGCCCCGAGGGGGAGGGCGCCGCGAAACGTCACCTCGCCGCCGGCCCACATGCGCCGCTTGAACGGCACGTCAGGCAGGACGAGGCCGAGCCTGGGGTGACCGTCGCCACCCAGCTCCTGCGCCATCATCACATCAGGAGCAAGGCACCAGTAAAGGCCCAAAGGGGCTGCCTCACTTGGCGCAAGGTGGGGGGAGAGGGTGGCGGTGTACGCCGTAACCAGACGCTCAGACACCCTGTCCGTTGCCGTGCGGGTGCGGCCGCGCCAGTGGGCAAAATCGTCCGCTGTGACGGCCGGGACCGTCATTTGGCAATCAATGCGCCAAGGTCTCTGGCGGACGCCTCCTCCAGCGTCGCCACCGCGTCCCACAGACGGTCCGCGTCCTCTTCGGTCAAGATCACGGCGGCCTTCTTGCGAAGTCCCTCTTCAAGGGCGCCAAGGTCCATGGGGTCGGCAAGGTCGTGGGTGGCCTCAAGGGTCGCGCCATCTTTGAGGGCGATGGTGATGGTGGTGGCGGTGTCAGCCACCGCGTCGTCGCCCTCCACGGCAACCCGCGCTGCGAAGGCCTTCAGCCGCGGGTCGGTACACAGATCGTCTCCATAGGCGCGGTTGGAGGCGGTGGAGATGTCGGCCATCACCATGGCGGCGAGGAAGGCGTAGCTGAACTTCACCTCAAGGCCGGTGCGCGGGCGCTTCACGTCGCACACCCGCAGCCAGCGCGGGTTGGTGCGCACGGTGAGTGCGGCCACCTCCTCAGGGTCGAACGGGCGCCTGCCTCTGGCCGAGAGGATGGCCTCGATCATGGCGTGGGCGCCATGGCAACAGGCGTGGAGCTTGTACTTGTTGTCCTCAAACAGGAAGTGGTCGGGGGGAGGGTCCTGCCAGGCGCCAGGGTCGAGGGCCTTGGTGTGGGTTTCGGCAAAACCTTGGACGCCGCCGAACCCATCATCGGCGGAGATGAAGCCGCGGTCGGCGAGCGCTGCCGCTTCAACCCCGTTTGCGGCGGCCATACCCGCGTTGAATGGTTTGCCCATGGTGCCGAACTGCACCTTCAGCCCCGAGGCGCGGGTGGACACAAGGCTGATGGCATTGCGCAGCGCCTCGGTGGAGAGGCCATAAAGCACGCCTGCCGCAACGCTCGCCCCAAATGCGCCCGACGTGGCCGTTTGATGAAAGCCGCCCAGATAGTGGTCCCTGCCGAGCACCTGACCCACCCGGCAGGCCGCCTCCGCCCCAAGCAGGAAAGCGTGGCAGACGGCCGGGGCCGAGGCATCCATAGCCTCGCCCACAGCAAGGGCAGCGGGAAGAACCGCGACGCTCAGGTGCCCCACATGGCCGAAGTGGGTGTCGTCATAGTCAAGCGCGTGGGAGATGGTTCCGTTGGCAAGGGCGGCCGCGCGGGCGGGAAGGCGCGTGTCGCCGCCACCCACCACGTGGGCCGACGCCGTGCCGCCGTCCTCCATCACAAGGTCGCGCACGATTTTGGCCACAGGCTCCTGCGCCCCGGCGCGCGCAACCACCATCCAGTCGTAAAGGGATAGGGTCGCCATCCGTAGCGCCGTCTCGGGCACCGCCTTTGGTCTGATGTCGGCGATGGCCAGAAGGCCCGCCATGGTGCGATCGCCCGCCGGCACGCTGTCAGCCATAGGATTTGGGCAGTCCAAGGGCCTTTTCTGAAAGGAAGGAGAGGATGAGGTTGGTGGAGACGGGGGCCACCTGGTAAAGCCGCGTCTCACGCCACTTGCGCTCCACATCATACTCCTCGGCAAAGCCGAACCCGCCGTGGGTCTGAAGGCACGCTTCGCCCGCCTCCCAGGAGGCATCGGCGGCCAGCATCTTTGCGGTATTGGCCTCAATGCCGGGGTCGTTGCCGGCATCATAAAGGTCCGCAGCGCGGTGGACGATGGCTTCGGCCGCAAGCATGTGCGCATAGGCCTTGGCGAGGGGAAACTGCACGCCCTGGTTCTTGCCGATGGGCCCGCCGAACACCTCCCTGTTCGCCGCGTACTCGGCCCCCACCTTCAGGAACCACTTCGCATCGCCAATGCATTCAGCGGCAATCAAAATGCGCTCAGCATTCATGCCCGACAGGATGTAGCGGAAGCCTTTGCCTTCTTCCCCCACAAGGGCGCTCGCGGGGATGCGCACATCCTCAAAAAACACCTCCGTGGTGGAGTGGTTGATCATGGTGCGGATGGGGCGGATCGTGACGCCGTTTCCCACAAGCGAGCGCAGATCCAGGAGAAAGACGGAGAGCCCGTCTGTGCGCTTTTTCACCTCAGCCCGCGGCGTGGTGCGCGCCAGGAGGATCATGAGGTCCGACTGTGCGGCGCGTGAGGTCCAGATTTTCTGGCCGTTGATGACGTAGTGATCGCCATCGCGCCTTGCCGTCGTCTTCAAGGACAAGGTGTCGGTGCCGCTGGTGGGCTCCGTCACGCCGAACGCCTGGAGGGTGAGGCTGCCGTCGGCGATCTTCTGCAGATAGGCGTCCTTCTGCGCTTCGCTCCCGTGCCGCAGGACGGTGCCCATCGTGTACATCTGCGCATGGCAGGCAGCCGCATTGCAGCCGTTGCGGTGGATCTCCTCCAGGATCACCGTGCCCGCCCTTAAGCTAAGGCCCGAGCCGCCATACTGTTCGGGGATCATGGCGGAGAGGTAGCCCGCCTCCGTCAACGCATCGACGAAGGCTTTGGGGTAGGCGCGGGCCATATCCTGCTCGCGCCAGTATTCGCCCGGAAAACGCGCACAGATGTGCGCCACCCCGTCGCGAATGGCAGCGTGATCGGCCCCTTCGGTGGCTAGTGCATCCATGACGGTGCCGATCGCCTTTACCGCCGTCAGACCATGTACTGCCCGCCGTTAATGGAAAGGGTCGAGCCTGTGATGAAGGCGGCATCGTCGGAGGCAAGGTAGGAACACAGTTTGCCGATCTCATCGGCCTGGCCGAGCCGGCCCACGGGAATGCCGCCGATGATGCTTTCAAGCACCTTCTCGGGCACTGCTGCCACCATGTCGGTGTCGATGTAACCGGGGCACACGCAGTTCACCGTCACGCCCTTGCGCGCATTCTCCTGAGCCAGCGCCTTGGTGAAGCCGATGACGCCGGCTTTCGCCGCAGAGTAGTTCACCTGCCCCATCTGACCTTTCTGGCCGTTGATGGAGGAGATGTTGATCACCCTGCCGAAGCCG
>JBCDCF010000491.1:0-3619 GCA_039182345.1 Pseudomonadota bacterium | reverse complement strand
GTTCGGTCCCCTGGCGCAGGCCAACATCAACGTGGACATGATCGTCCAGAACATTTCCGAAGACGGAACCACCACCGACATCACCTTCACTGTGCCCCAAGCGGACTATGAAAGGGCGATGGCGACCATCGAGGACGCGCGCGAGACCATCCGCTTCGGCAAACTGGTGGGCGCTGTGGACGTGGTGAAAGTGTCGGTGATTGGCATCGGCATGCGCAGCCACGCTGGCGTTGCCGCCACCGCCTTCAAGGCGTTGGGGGAGAAGTCCATCAACATCCGCGCCATCACCACATCGGAAATCAAGATTTCGGTTTTGATCGATGCGGCGTACACGGAGCTTGCCGTCAGAACCCTTCATTCCGTATACGGTCTGGATAAGGTGACGCACTAGGTAAAGTTGCAGGGAGGGCCGGATGCGCGATACGCTTGCGGGCCCGCGGCAGCTGATCAAACAGCTGCACGCCGTGATGGCCGCGCCTTTCGAGGCGCAGGCGCAGCTTGACAGGATCGTCAGGATCATCGCCGACAACATGGTCGCCGAGGTGTCCTCGCTCTACGTCTTGCGCGCCGATGGGATTTTGGAGCTTTACGCCACCCACGGGCTCAATCCGTCCGCCGTTCACAGGGCAGGATTGCGGGTGGGCGAAGGGCTTGTGGGCCGCGTTGCAAAGACCGCCCAGCCCCTCAACATCATCAACCCGTCCAACCACCCAAGCTTTGCCTACCTGCCCGAAACGGGCGAGGAGGACTTCAACACCTTCCTGGGCGTCCCTGTTTTGCGCTCAGGCCGCATGATCGGCGTCCTGACCGTGCAAAACCGCGCGCCCAAGCGCTACGACAACGAGGAGGTGGAGGCGCTTCAGACCACGGCCATGGTGATTGCCGAGATCGCAGGGTCTGAGGTGCTTGAGGCAATCCCCCAGGCCTCGGCAGCGCTCGATATCCGCCGCCAGCTCCAGGTGTCGGGCATCATGCTGTCGGAAGGGGTGGGGCTCGGCCGCGTCGTCCTGCACGAACCGCGGGTAGTGGTGACGCGGCTCATCACCGACGATATCGAGCACGAACTGAACCGGCTTGAGACCGCGCTCGACAAGGTGCGCGGCAATCTCGTCGCCCACCTGTCGCGCAACGACATTGGCGCTGAGGGCGCCCACAGGGACGTTCTTGAAGCCTTCCTGATGATTGCCCAGGACCGCGGCTGGGCGCGCAAGATGTCCGATGTGGTGCGCTCGGGCCTCACCGCCGAGGCGGCTGTGGAGCGTGTCCAGTCCGATAATCGTGCCCGGCTGATGCGTTCAACGGACCGCTATGTGCGCGAGCGCCTGCACGACCTTGACGACCTTGCCAACCGCCTTCTGCGCGAATTGATGGGCCGCTCCTCCACCTCGCTGGCGGAGGTGACGGGGGATGCCATCATCGTTGCCCGCTCCATGGGGGCGGCGGAGCTCCTTGACTATGACAGGTCAAGGGTGCGCGGCCTCGTCCTTGAGGAAGGCACGCCCGCAAGCCATGTGACGCTGATTGCCCGTGCGCTGGGCATTCCCACCGTCGGCCAGGCGACGGGCGTCACCACCATGGTGGAGTCAGGCGAGGCGATCATCGTCGATGCCGATGGCGGTGACGTTCACATCCGCCCCTCGGCCGACATCGAAAACGTCTTTGCCGAACGGGTGCGATTCCGCGCCAGACGCCAGGCCCAGTATCGCCGGCTGAAGGACATGCCCGCCGTCACCCGCGACGGGCTTGAGGTGACGCTCTCCATGAATGCGGGGATGCTGTCGGAAATACCCCACCTTTCCGAATCAGGCGCGGCCGGTGTGGGCCTTTTCCGCACCGAAATCCTGTTCATGGTGGCCCCGACCATGCCGCGGCTGCGCGCCCAGGAGCGCCTTTACCGGCAGATCTATGAAGGTGCAGGGGATCGGCCCGTGGTGTTCCGCTCCCTCGATATCGGCGGCGACAAGATCCTCCCCTATCTGCGCAAAGTAGAAGAGGAAAATCCTGCCATGGGGTGGCGCGCCGTGCGCCTCGGGCTCGACAGGCCGGGGCTGTTGCGCAGCCAGATCCGTGCCCTCCTTCTGGCCTCTGCCGGCCGCGAGTTGCGCCTGCTCTTCCCGATGGTGGCAACGGTGTCAGAGTTCAATGCCGCCCGTGCGCTGGTGGACCGCGAGCGGCGGTTCCTGCGCCAGCACGGACACACCCTCCCCGACGCGGTGCGGCTCGGCGTAATGTTGGAAACGCCATCGTTGTTGTTTGAGCTGGACGAGGTGATGGCAGCGGCAGACTTCGTCTCCGTGGGCAGCAACGACCTCTTTCAGTTCGCCTTTGCGGTCGACCGGTCAAACGTGCGCGTTGCTGGGCGGTTCGACACGTTGAGCCTGTCGTTCGTCAGGGCGATGAAGAAAATCGCCGATGCGGGGATTACCCACAACGTTCCTGTGACCATTTGCGGGGAGATCGCCAGCCGGCCCCTGGAAGCCATGTGCCTTGTGGGGCTCGGCTTTACCCATTTGTCCATGCCTCCTGCCGCCATCGGCCCCGTCAAAGCGGTCATCCGCGCCATGGATGTGGGCCGGTTGCGGGCAAGGCTGTGGCCAAGACTTGAACCTGGCCGCGCCAACGACGACATTAGACATCAGCTTTCGCGGTACGCGGACGCCAACGACATTCCGATATAGGGCTGAAGGATGATGCTGCGGCAGCGGCTCGACGAGGTTGTCGACCGCTTCAACATCTTAGAACAACGCATGGCCTCCGGCCCTTCGGCGGACGAGTATGTGGAGCTTTCGCGCGAGTACGCGGAACTCGAACCGCTTGTGCGCGACGTCGCAGCGTTGCGCGAGGCGGAGAAGGAGCTTGCCGGCATCGACGAGCTTGTGGAGAGCGACGACGAGCTGGCCGAGATGGCCGCTGCCGAACGCCCTGCCCTCGTTGAGCGCATCGACACACTGTCGGACCAGATCCGCGTCCTTCTCCTGCCCAAGGATGCCGACGACGACAAAAGCGCGATTTTAGAGGTGCGTGCCGGCACAGGCGGCCAGGAGGCGGCGCTTTTCGCAGGCGACCTGTTCCGCATGTACGAAAAGCTTGCCGGTGAGCATGGCTGGGCGGTGGACGTGATGGGAATGTCCGAAGGCGATGCGGGCGGCTACAAGGAGGTGATTGCGGCCGTGCGCGGCAAGGGCGTCTTTGCGCGGCTGAAGTTCGAATCGGGCGTTCACCGTGTGCAAAGGGTGCCTGCCACCGAATCGGGCGGGCGCATCCACACCTCGGCCGCCACCGTTGCTGTGCTGCCAGAGGCGCAGGACGTCGACATTGTGATCCCGACGTCCGACATTCGCATCGACACCATGCGCGCTTCAGGGGCTGGCGGCCAGCACGTCAACACCACCGATTCGGCCGTGCGCATCACACACATTCCCACAGGAATTGTGGTGACGTCGTCGGAGAAGTCCCAGCACCAGAACCGCGCGCGGGCCATGGAGGTGCTGCGCGCCAGGCTTTACGACCAGAAACGCCAACAGGCCGACGACGAGCGGGCGGCCGAACGAAAGGGCCAGGTGGGGTCGGGCGACCGGTCGGAGCGCATCCGCACCTACAACTTTCCTCAAGGACGCGT
>JBCDCF010000490.1:0-3627 GCA_039182345.1 Pseudomonadota bacterium | reverse complement strand
CCGCAACGTGATGCGGGAGTACGTCCAGCAGTCGTCCGGAACGTTCCTCGGAATGTTCAACCTTTTCTCGGGCGGCGCGCTGGAGCAGCTCTCGATCTTCGCGCTCGGCATCATGCCTTACATCTCCGCCTCCATCATCATCCAGCTTCTGACGACGGTGGTCCCAAAGCTGGAGCAGTTGAAGAAGGAGGGCGAGCAGGGCCGCAAGCAGATCAACCAGTACACCCGCTACGGCACGGTGATTTTGGCCACCGTTCAGGCGTACGGGATCTCGGTCGGGCTTGAGAGCGCCGGCACCATCGTCACCGATCCCGGCTGGTTCTTCCGCTTCACCACAGTGTTGACCCTTGTGGGCGGCACCATGTTCTTGATGTGGCTGGGTGAGCAGATCACCTCGCGGGGCGTCGGCAACGGCATCTCGCTCATCATCTTTGCCGGCATCATCGCCGAGCTGCCGTCGGCCATTGCTGGCACGCTGGAGCTTGGCCGTCAGGGCGCCCTCTCAACGCCCTTGATCCTCGGCGTCATTTTGATGGCCATCGTCGTCATTGCCTTCATCGTGTTCGTGGAAAGGGCCCAGCGCCGGCTGATCATCCAGTATCCGCGGCGACAGGTGGGCAACCGCATGTTCCAGGGCGATTCCTCGCACCTGCCGTTGAAACTGAACACGGCCGGGGTGATTCCGCCCATCTTCGCCTCTTCGCTCCTCCTCATCCCGGCAACGCTGACGAGCTTCAGCCAGGGCACGGGCGGCGGCGTTCTGGGCACCATCCAGGCGCTTCTGGGGCACGGCCAGCCCCTTTACATGCTGACCTATGCGGGCCTCATCGCCTTCTTTGCCTTTTTCTACACCGCCATCGTCTTCAACCCCGGCGACACGGCGGACAATTTGAAGAAGCACGGCGGCTATATTCCAGGCATCAGACCGGGGGAGCGAACGGCCCAGTACATTGACTACGTGTTGACGCGCATCACCGTGGTCGGGGCCATCTACCTCGTCATCATCTGTCTGTTGCCCGAGTTCTTGATCTCGGCCACCGCTGTGCCCTTCTATTTCGGCGGCACATCACTTCTGATTGTGGTGAGCGTGACGATGGATACAGTGGCACAGGTCCAAGGGCACCTGCTGGCGCACCAATATGAGGGCCTCGTGAAGAAGGCCAAGCTGAGAGGGAAACGACGATGAGATTGATTCTGCTGGGGCCGCCCGGCGCGGGGAAGGGCACCCAGGCGCAGCGATTGGTGGACAAGTACGCCATCGTCCAGTTGTCCACAGGCGATATGCTGCGCGCGGCGGTGAAGGCCGGCACCCCCGTCGGCCTCAAGGCGAAGGACATCATGGCCCGCGGCGATCTGGTGCCGGACGAGGTGGTGGTGCAGATCGTCTCCGACAGGATCGGCGAGGCGGACTGCCGCAAAGGCTTCATTCTGGACGGTTTTCCCCGCACCGTGGCCCAGGCCGAAGCCCTCGACTCCATGCTCCACGACAAGGGCCTCGACCTTGACGCGGTGATCGAACTTCAGGTGGACGAAGGGGTTTTGGCCGATCGTGTGGAGCAAAGGGCCCGTGAAAGCGGTGGCGCCCCCCGCGAGGACGACACCGTCGAAGCCCTCCACAACCGCTTGGCCGTCTATCGCCAGCAGACAGCGCCGTTGATTGAGTTCTACGACAATGCCGGCAAGTTGCGCGGCGTTGATGGGATGCAGGCCATCGATGAGGTGTCGGCGGCCATTGATGTTGCATTGGGCGACACTGCGCACCAAATGAAGGCGGCCGGCTGACGAAGGTGGCCGCCCTTGCCGAAAAGGCTTGACGTTTGTATTGCCACGGTCTAGCTACCGCGGCGACACGGAGGAGTCGTCGGTAACGCTTTGGCGGGGACTGACGGCATCGGCCGCGCCTATCCCTGAGTGCAAGCGCTCGTAGCCGCAGCCTGGTTGGCGTGCGGCAATGGTCCGTTCCCCGCCGATTTCACGGCGCGCGTGGTGCGGATCGCAAGGGTGGTGAGCGTTGCGGTCCGGTGGCGGAGCCGTGGATTTCTATCTCGTCGGAGGCGGTGGGCTCCGGCACAGTTGGGCCGGGACACCGGTGGCGGAGGACTAGCTTTGGCGCGTATCGCGGGCGTGAACATTCCAACCAACAAGCGCGTTGTCATTGCGCTTCAGTACATTCACGGCATCGGGCCGTCGCTGGCGAAAGAGATCGTCGACAAAGCGAACATCACGCCTGAGCGCCGGGTGAATGAACTGTCGGACGCTGAGGTCCTGCACGTGCGCGAAGTGATTGACCGCGACTACATGGTCGAAGGCGATCTGCGGCGCGAAACGGCCATGAACATCAAGCGTCTTATGGACCTTGGTTGCTTCCGTGGCCTGCGCCACCGCCGCGGGCTTCCCGTGCGCGGCCAACGCACCCACACCAATGCGCGCACCCGCAAGGGTCCCGCCAAACCCATCGCCGGCAAAAAGAAGTAACGCGGGCCGCGGGTCTGTGACGGCCGTCGACCCGCGTTGACGAAAGGATTGTTATGGCGAAGGAAGCCACGCGCGTTCGGCGCAGGGAGCGCAAGAACATCACATCGGGCATTGCCCATGTGAACGCGTCTTTCAACAACACCAAGATCACCATCACCGATGCGCAGGGGAATGCCATTTCATGGTCCTCCTCAGGCGCGATGGGCTTTAAGGGGTCGCGCAAATCCACCCCTTATGCCGCGCAGGTGGCAGCCGAGGATGCGGCCAAGAAGGCTGCCGAGCACGGCATGCGCACCTTGGAAGTGGAAGTGACCGGCCCAGGCTCTGGCCGCGAGTCGGCCCTGCGCGCGTTGCAGGCCGCAGGCTTCACCATCACCTCCATCCGCGATGTGACGCCGATCCCCCACAACGGGTGCCGTCCGCCCAAACGCCGTCGCGTTTAAAGTCGGCGGACAACAGGTGCGGGCGATGCGGGCTCGCCTGGACCTTCATGTCCCTCGCGCGCCAACGGGCTGTCCCGTGGGCGCGACGTCCGTCTGGTCGCCTCCGCCCAGGCATACGGCCCGGCGGCAAACCATGAGGCATTGAACGTGACGAATCAGAAGAATTGGCAAGAGCTAATTCGCCCCAACAAGCTGGACGTGACGCCTGGCTACGACCCCAAGCGCATCGGCACCGTCGTGGCCGAGCCGCTGGAGCGTGGCTTTGGCCTGACGCTTGGCAACGCGCTGCGGCGCGTTCTGTTGTCGTCCTTGCAAGGGGCTGCGGTAACGTCGGTGCAAATCGACGGCGTGCTGCACGAGTTTTCATCCATGTCCGGTGTGCGTGAAGACGTCACCGACATCATTTTGAACGTGAAAGAGATTGCCGTGCGCATGTCGGGCGAAGGCCCCAAGCGCATGGTTCTGCGCAAGCAAGGCCCCGGCGCCGTGACCGCCGGCGACATCCAGACCGTCGGCGATGTGTCGATCCTGAACCCCGAGCACATCCTGTGCACGCTGGACGAGGGCGCCGACATCCGCATGGAGTTCTCGGTCAACACCGGCAAGGGCTATGTGCCTGCCGACCGCAACAGGCCCGAAGATGCTGCCATCGGTCTCATCCCCGTGGACAGCCTTTACTCGCCCGTGCGCAAGGTCTCCTACAAAGTGG
>JBCDCF010000489.1:0-3627 GCA_039182345.1 Pseudomonadota bacterium | reverse complement strand
CTCCGACGGCGTCAGAAGGCCCCGCTCGGGGTGGCGCCAGCGGATGAGAGCTTCGGCGCCCACGATGGTGTTATCGGCCATCGTCACCTGGGGCTGGTAGAACACCTCGAACTCGCCATCCTTGAAGGCGCGCTGGAGCTCGCACTCCATGGTCCTGCGGGCAATGGCCGCATCCCTCAGCTCCTGGCGGAAGACGCTGGCACGGGACCGGCCGGAGTTCTTCGCCTCGTAAAGGGCAAGTTCTGCGGCGCTGAAAAGGTCTTCGGGCGTTTCAGCATCGCGCGGTGTGGCGGCAACACCGATGGAGACGCCCACATGGATGGGCTCACGCTCCAAAACAAACTCGTCGGTAAAGCAGTTCTGGACGCCGCGCACGAACCTGTCGGCCGCTGCGGGGTCAAGGTCGCGCTCCACCACGAAGCAGAACTCATCGCCCCCGAGGCGGGCCACAAGGGCAGCATCAGGCGCACAATGGGTCAGCCGATCGGCCGCCTGGCGCAGGATGGCATCGCCGCAATTGTGGCCGAGCGCATCGTTCACCTGCTTGAAGCCGTCAATGTCGAGAAGGACCAGGCTGGCGGCCTTTTGCGCCGAAAAGATGGACTGAAGCCTTGCCAGCATGGAGTTGCGGTTGGGAAGGCCGGTCAATTCATCGAACCAGGCCATGCGCTCAAGCTTGGCCTGGAAGGCGTGTTTTTCGCTCACATCGCGCAGGATGAGGCCGTAATTGGCCCCGTCAGGGTCGTGCCAGCGGGAGATGGAGATCTCGGCAGGGAAGGCCCTGCCGTTTGCCTGCTTGACCTCGACGGTGGCCGTCTTCGCACCTGGCCGGGCGCCGTCTCGGCTGTCGGACGAGGGGGTCACAAGGTCGCGCAGCACAGCCGGCCAGGTGGGGATGATGTCGGCGACCGCGCTTGGCACACACCGGCCGAATGCCGCCAGCGCCGCATCGTTGGCGTAGCGCACCACCCCTTCCCCATCCAGGCACAAAATGCAGTCCGGCGAGGTGTTGGTGACGCCTGTGAAGCGCCGCCGGTCAGCCTCCTGCGCCACCTCAGCGCGGCGGCTGTTCAAGCGTTCCACCACCACATCGGCAAGTTCGCGCAGGATGGCAGGCTTCGGGCCGGTGAAGTCGGCACGGGGCTTGTAGTCGATGACGCACAGGGAGCCGAGACCATGGCCGCCAGGGCTCACCAAAGGCGCGCCAGCGTAAAAGCGGATGCCTGGCGGCCCCGTCACCAAGGCGTTGTTTTTGAACCGCTCGTCCTTGGTCGCGTCCGGCACCACAAGCATGGTGCGGTTGGCAATGGCGTGGGCACAAAACGAGACGTCGCGGCTTGTCTCCTCAGCGTCGATCCCCACCCGGGCGGCGAAGAACTGCTTGTGTTCGGCCACAAGGGAGACCAACGCCGTCGGGCAGTCGAACACGCCTGAGACCAGCCGGGTGATGCGCTCGAAAATGGGGTCGCGTAGACCGTCAGGAGGGCCATAGAGGGAGAGCTCGTGCAGGCGGCCCGCCTCATCCTCAGGAATGGGATAGGGGCAATGAGAGGGTTCATCACACAGCATGAGTTGACCACTGGGCTCCGTTGTCCGCCGATCCGCCACGGCCCCTGCCCGCTGGTGGGAGGGGGGCAGTGCGCGTTCTCAGACACTTGCCGCTGTGCCGCGGTGCTGACAATCTTGGATTGCGTTACTTCTGCTATGTGCGCCAATTTGCGAAAGGCTGGGAACAGGCAAGACCGCGCCTGCGGGGTGGCGCGCGACGCGGCCGTTGCGGGCGGCGGGTCAGAAGTGGCTGAAGCGGCCTGTCCTCACCGTCACGGCACGCCCGCCGGAGGTCGTGAGGATGCCGGCCTCCCCTGTTTCCATGGCGCCGATGCAGGTGGCGGTGAGGCCATGGCCGGCAAGGGCGCTCTGGTAGGCAGCCACCCTGTCGGGCGCCATGGTGGCGAGGATCTGGTAGTCGTCACCCCCCGTAAGGGCAAGGTCGCGGGCCTCGGGCGCGGCGGCGATGGCGGCCTTTGCGGCCTGCGAAAACGGCACGGCGTCAATGTGGAGGGTGGCGCGAAGGCCTGCCACGCGGGCCATCTTCTCAAGGTCTCCCACAAGACCGTCGGAGACGTCCATGGCGCCGCTGGCGAAGGTGCGCACGGCCTCGGCCGCCGCAACGGGCGGGTCGGGATAGAGGTAGGCGGCACAAAGCGCATCCACATGGGTGGAGGGAAGGCTGGCGGCAAAGGCGGCGTCGGATCGGCAGCGAAGGCCCAAGGCCGCATCGCCCACCGTGCCTGTGAGGACCACAGCATCCCCCGCCTTTGCCCCGCGCCTGCGCACGATGGCGCCCTTGGGCAAGCGGCCGAGGGCTGTGATGGCAATGGTGGTGCCGCCGCCGGCGGATGCGCGCAAGGTATCGCCGCCCAGAAGGTGCACGCCGTAGCGCGCCTGATCGCGCGCAAGCCCGGCCGCAAAGCCCCTCACCCAGTCCGGCGACCACCCCTCTCCTAGGGCAAGGGCCACGAGATAGCCGAAGGGTTCAGCACCTTTGGCGGCAACGTCCGACAGGTTGACCCGCAGCGCCTTGGCGGCGACCGCATCGGCAGGATCGTCTGGGAAGAAGTGGACGCCTGCCGCAAGACCATCGCAAGAGACCACCACATCGCCCGCCCCGCCGGCGAAGGAAGCCGCATCGTCTCCCAGCCCGTCCGCCCCCTGGTCCAACGCCAGGGGCGCGAAGATGTGGGCGATGATGGCGTCTTCGTCCAAGGGGGTCAGTGGGGCGCGGCAGGCGCAAGGTCGCCGGGGCGCTTGGCGCGGGCAATCTGGTCCAGAACACCGTTGACGAGGCGCGGCTCATCCTCGCCGAAGAAGGCTTTGGCGACCTCCACATACTCGCTGAGGACCACGCGGACGGGCACATCGTTCTTGTACAAGAGCTCGTACGCGCCGGCGCGCAGGACGGCGCGCAAGGTGAGGTCGATGCGCTTCAGCGGCCAGCCGACCTTGAGGGCGTGGTCAACGGCAGCATCAATGTCGCGCTGGTTGGCGACGACCCCTGAGACAATGCCCTCGAACCAGCGCAGGTCGAGGGCGCGAAGGGTCTGCCCGTCCATCTCCTGGCGCAGGCGAAACAGCTCGAATTCCTTGACGATATCCCGGGCACCGCCACCCGTCACATCCATCTGATAGAGCGCTTGGACAGCCGCAAGGCGCGCGACGGCCCGCTTGTTTGCCGGTTTCTGACCGGTCGATCCACTCATTGGTAAAGGGCGCCGCGAAGCTCATAAAGCGCAACGGCCGCTGCGGCTGCATCGCCGCCTTTGTCCTTCTGCTTGGGGTCGGCGCGGACCACTGCCTGGGCCTTGGTCTCCACGGTCAAAATGCCGTTGCCGAAGGGGGCTTTGTTGGCCGTCACAAGGTCCATGATGGCCCTGTTCCCCTCCCCGGCCACAATGTCGTAGTGGCTGGTCTCGCCACGCACCACGCAGCCGAGACCCACGAACATGTCGAACGCATCGTCACTGCGGCGCGAGGCGTGGATGGCCATGGCAAGGGCGATGGGGATTTCCAACACGCCCGGCACGGAGACCACCTCGATGTTGATGCCGCGGCGATCCAGCTCGGCCT